>JAADYZ010000371.1 GCA_010092775.1 Chloroflexota bacterium | reverse complement strand
TCGGTGGCGGCCCGCGCGAACACAGAGACTCGCGCCCCTTCGTTCAGCAAGCGCCGTACCAAATGCGATCCGATGAATCCGGTTCCACCTGTCACCAGCACGCGGCGATTCTTCAACGTTGTCATCTTCTGGCCTCAGTATCCAAACTCTATCCGTACCGTTAACACGCGCCCTTCTGGGCTGCCAATTACGCGCTCCAAGATGTCGCCCAGAAAGTGCGCAAAGGCGACCACCAACACATCGGGCCGCACCCAGATCATAGCAAATTCGCCGTCGCTCCAATCGAGCGTGCGAGTATCGGGTGGTGGCGTCAAGCCTTTGGCCTGAATGACTGCAAGCGGGTCACCTTCGTAGCCTCGATAGGGAAAATTGATCGTATAACCGCTTAATACATTTGGCTCGTCGCCCATCTGCGGCAAGACTTGTATCCAGAGCCTAGGCTGCTCTTCGACCTCCACTGTGAGGCCCGGTCCTTGTGGCAAGCCACGTAGCGATTCGACAATCAAATCGGCCAGCCAGGTGGCTTCCTGTCGATCCATCTGGCTCATGTGGTCAAGCCATCCTCAAAGCGTTCCAGATAGTCCGCGTACCAGGCCATCGTTTCGCGCAAGCCTTCATCCATCGAGAATTTCGGCGACCAGCCCAACTGCTCGTAAGCTTTGCTGCTGTCCAGATATTGATGCCTGATCTCGTTGGTCGCGCTGCCTTCGATGATCGGCTCCAACTCAGGATGTGGCGAAAGCCCAATGACCTGCTCGACTAACTCCAATACGCTTAGCGGTTGGTTCAGGCCAAAATTGAATGCTTCGCCACGATGCCGCCCATCAACCATGGCCTCGGCAAGGGTGAGATAGGCATCGACGATGTCGAGTACATATACATAATCGCGCCGATAGGTTCCATCCGAGCGGATAATTGGCTGTTCACCACGCAGCGTCCAGCGCATGCTACCGGGAACAAGCCGATTCCAGTTTAAGTCACCGCCGCCATAAATGTTACCGCAGCGTGTGACGGCCACATTCAGGTCGAAGGAATGGGCATAGCTCAGGCTGATCAGGTCGGCGCAGCTCTTGCTGACATCATAGGGATGCTGACCTTGCAGCGCTGCCTGCTCATCATAAGGCAGGGTTTCATGCGTCCCATAGGCTTTGTCAGTCGATGCGACCACAACGCGAGCTGTGTTGGGCCACAAGCGTGCGGCCTCTAGGACGTTCCAGGTTCCGCGAATGTTGGTCTCAAAGGTGGGTGCAGGCATCCGATTCGCGATTCCAACAATGGTCTGGGCCGCCAGGTGGAAACAACTATCGATCTCATAATCGCTGAAGATGCGCATCATCAGTCGATCGTCCGTTACATCGCCGCGCACCACCTTGGCCCGCTCCAGCGTCGAGCTGCGCACCAATTCGGATTGTGGTACCCAGTCCCGCACCAGGGCGACTACATCGGCCCCCACATCCACCAGGGTTCGTGTCAGCCACGATCCGAGCAAACCAGTCACCCCGGTCACGAAGGTCGGGCGATCACGCCAGAAATCGCGGCGCTTGTCGGTGATTAGCCGGTTCATGCCCAGACCTTCCAGGGCGCGCCTTCGTGCCACAGGCGGTCCATCTCCTGTGCCTCTTTGAAGGTATCCATCGACCGCCAGAATCCCTCATGTTGATACATCATCAACTCGCCGTCTTCGGCAAGGCGCTTCATGATTTCCATTTCAAGGTCTAGTGCAAGGTCATCTGTCAGGTAGTCGCGGACCTCGGGTTCAAAAATCATGAAGCCTGCATTGATCCAGTCGAGCAGCCGGGGTTTTTCCTGAAATCCGGTGACCTCACCCGCTTCGCTCAGGTTTAGGATGCCATACTGTGAATAAGGCTGATAGCCTGTCACCGTCGCAATCTTCCCGTGAGACTTGTGGAAGGCGACCAGCCCCGTCAGGTCAATGTCGCCCAGCCCGTCGCCGTAGGTTAGGTGAAACACCTCCCCCTCCAGGTACTTGATCACCCGTGCCAGCCGACCGCCCTTGTTGGTTTCCAGACCGGTGTCTGCCATAGTAATCTGCCAGTCTTCGGTATCCACATCTTGCAGATACTCAATCCGGGATTGTTCGCCCAAGGCAAGCGTAAAGTCGCGCGTCATCGGTTTATAGTCCAAAAAGTACTGCTTGATGGCATCACCGCCGTGACCCAAGGTAAGCACGAACTCATTGAAGTTGTATGCCGCATAGACTTTCATGATGTGCCACAGGATGGGGCGGCCCCCGATATCGACCAGCGCTTTAGCGGCATAATTGGCCTCAGCCATGCGTGTTCCTTTGCCGCCGCATAAAATGACTACTTTCACGTCAGGTTTATCACTTTGGTGTTGGCCGTGCTGCTAGCGTGTGCCAGCAACAGCTCGCTGAAGGTTCAAGTCAAAGGGGGGATACACCACCCCGTTTTCCGTCACGATGCCGGTCACGTAGCGCTGCGGCGTGACGTCAAAGGCGGGGTTGCGCGCCGGATAGTCCTCGGGCACCAGGGCCAATCCGTAGGGCTTACGCACCTCATCTGGGCTGCGCTCCTCGATTGGAATGTCTGCCCCAGACGCCAAAGACAGATCGATTGTCGAAGTCGGCACCACCGGATAGAAGGGGATGCCATTCTCGCGTGCCAACACCGCCACCTGATAGGTCCCAATCTTGTTGGCCACGTCGCCATTGGCTGCTGTGCGGTCCGACCCCACAAATACAATGTCGATTTCGCCGCGCTGCATGAAGTGCCCCGCAGCGTTATCTGCGATGATGTCGAAGGGAATCCCGGCCTCTTTTAGCTCCCAGGCCGACAAGCGCGACCCCTGCAAACGCGGGCGAGTCTCGTCGAGCAACACATGAATCTGCTTGCCCTGCGCATGTGCGGAGCGGATCACGCCGAGTGCGGTACCCCAATCGACGGTGGCCAGCGATCCGGTGTTGCAGTGATGCAGGATCGTGTCGCCGTCTTTGACCAGCGCCGCACCATGCTCACCCATCCGCTTGTTAATCTCCACATCTTCATCAGCAATCCGCTGAGCTTCACGCAGCATCGCCTCACGGATGTCGTCCAGTGCCGTCAGCTCTTCGTCTGTCGCGACGCGTAGGAGCCGATCGACTGCCCACATCAGGTTAACAGCCGTAGGCCGGGCCGCCTTCAGCACCTCTGCTGCCTCCTCCAGATGTTGGATCATCCCCAGCCGGTCGCTGCCAGAGAACTGCTGCGCTGCGATGGCCATGCCAAATCCAGCGGTGGCGCCGATCGCAGGGGCACCGCGCACCACCATCACTCGGATTGCCTCGGCAACTTCACGATAGTCCTCGTAAGTGACGGACTGCAAATCCCAGGGTAGTTGGCGCTGATCGATTAAGCTCAGTTTATCATCAATCCATTCTACGGTGCGCATGAAGACTCCTGAGGTGGCGCTTTCCACAGCAGCGGACAGTTTAGCGTGGCGCCAAATGGCTGTCAAAAGCAGTGACGCGTCGCATGCTCCCTGCCTGCCTGAAGCTCAGACTTTCCTTTTGAAAAAAACTACTGAAATAACAGGAGGAAGGTCTTGCGACTCAGTGACATCTATCGCTGATCTTCAAGCTTGGAAGCGCTAGCCTGTGGGAAAGAGATCGCCTAGGAGGCCCCAAAATGACAAGATCAACGCAGGACCCATGCCGCCCCTCAGTCATCGGGTTAGTGGCTTGCTTGTTTGCCCTTTTTGCCTGTGCCCCCGCTCCTAGTTCTGAGCCGCTAACCCTTGAAGAGGCCACTCCGGTGCCAGCAGTCGAATTGGCAACGCTAGAGCCGGGCGCGAAGTGGGCGCTCTTCACTGCCGGCTCCACTCGCCTACGCGGGGCCAACCTCCATCCTTGCTCCATATTTGGTGAACAAGGCGACTGCATTCAAGAAATCACCCTGGAAGACGTACAGGCGCTGCGCGACGCGGGCGCAAACCTGATCCATGCGTCTTACCCCGGCATCTATACGGTCGATGCACCATTCCAGGTGGATGAGGTCAATTTGACCTATTTGGACAATCTGATCAGGTGGGCGGAGCAAGCTGACATCTACGTGATCATTACCTATCGCGCTGGTCCAGGCCGCGATGAGGGCGTCTTTTCAAGCTTGGCAGGCGCCAACCGTACAGTCTGGGATAGTCAGGAAGCACAGGATGCGTGGGCTGACATGTGGCGATTCACGGCTGAGCGCTACAAGGACAGCCCGGTCGTGGTGGGCTACGATCTGCTAACCGAACCAACGGTTAACACACTAATTGATCCATCGAGTAATCGATCGCCCCAAGACGTCGCTGCCTCGGCTGCTGGCACCACTCGCGATTGGAATCGCTTCGCCGCCAATTTGATCTCTGCAATCCGTGAAGTCGATCAGCAAACGCCGATAATCGTCGATGCGATGAACTGGGCCGGTCTGGAGTGGTTGCCCGCCCTGAGGATCTTTGACGATCCCTATGTGGCCTACGGAGTCCACATCTACGACCCTGATCTCTACCTGTCTCTTATACACATCT
>JAADYZ010000370.1 GCA_010092775.1 Chloroflexota bacterium | reverse complement strand
TCGTAGATCAGCGCATCCGAGGGAGCCAGTTCAAGCGCGCGTTCTGCATCGGCCAAAGCCTGAGCGAACTGCCCAAGCTTGGTATAAGCCACGGCTCGATTATTGTAGTAACTCGCGTTTCTAGGCCGCAGATGGATGGCCTCCGTCAGGTCGTCAATAGCGCCCTGCAAGTCGCCTTGGCGGCTGCGCACATAGGCCCGATTGTAGTAGGTGAGCGCATGTTTTGGATCAAGGCCTAGGATGTGGCTGAAATCGGCCAGGGCGGCGTCGAGTCGCTTGTGTTGAACGTGTGCGACGCCACGCTTGCCCAGCGCCACGATGCTCTGCGGATTGATCTCCAGGGCGGCACCGAAGTCCGCTAAGGCTCCCAGGTAGTCGCCATCCCTAGATCGTTCTTCGGCGCGGGCGATGTAAAGCGCCACCAGCTTCGACCTGGCCCGATAGCGCAGCGCTGGATCATCCGCCTCCAGCCAGCGCCGCATGTGGCGGATCGCATGGTTGCCGCTGAGCGCTGGGTCTGCCCCATCGGGAGGAGCGGCCCGTTCGCCGCCCAGGGCCGGACTTTTGTCCTCAGGCATCATTGCGGTGGGTATCCGGCCCGAGCTTACGTTTGACCTCAGCGATCCTGTCTTGTAGGGCCGCCGGGGCGATGTGTCCGCCACCACCACCTAACTCTAAGGAGCGAAGCCAATCGTCGAGCGCCTGCTGCCAGTCTTCGAGCGCTTCCCAGACGAGGCCGCGCCCTTCGTAGGCATCAGCCCAATCGGGGTGTAGATCAAGGCAGCGCGTATGGTCAGCGATGGCCTGGGCGTAATCACCACGTGCGAAATAGATGCCCGCGCGCGAGTCATAGTAGGGGCCGAAGTCCGGGTCGAGTCGGAGCGCTTCGTTGAGATCGGCAAGGGCCTGTTCTAGTTGCCCCATCTCGCGATAGAGCCAGCCGCGATTGTTCCAGGTCAGCGCGACAGTGGGGTCGAAGCGGATGGCTTCGCTGTAATCGGCCAGGGCTGCTTCGCGATCACCGCGTTTACTGTGGATCGACCCGCGGTTCGCATAGGCAAAGGCCAGCGTTGGGTCCAGTTGAATCGCTAGATCGTAGTCGGCCCACTGCCCGTCGATGTCGCCCAAGCGGCCGCGTGCATAGGCCCGATTGACCAGCACCTTAGCCGTCCGACCGATGCTCAGGGCCTCCGTAAATGCTTCGACGGCGGCGGCCCAATTCCGCTCAGCCAGCGCTTGCTGTCCAATCATGATGTAGTGATCATAGCGGTCGGTGTTTGGCTCGCGTGCATAGTCATTGAATTTCATGATTGCTCCCCATCCAATCTACGGCGTGCCTCAGCGATCTTTTCATCCAATTTGTCGCGGGCGATATGCCCACCGCCTTCGCCCAATTCGATCGACTTCAGCCAATCGTCCAGCGCGTACTGCCATTGGCCGAGCGCTTCCCAGACGAGACCGCGTCCTTCATAGGCATCGGCTAAAGTCGGGTCCAGTGCGATGGCCGTGCTGTGATCATTGAGCGCGCCATCGGTATCGCCCATCGCAAAGCGGATGCCTGCTCTCGTGTCATGGGCGACGGCGTAATCCGGCTCACATTGGATGGCGCGTTCAGCATCAGCCAGTGCCTTCTCAAGCTCACCCTGCAAACGAAACAGCCAACCCCGATTGTTGTAGGCCAGCGCCAAATGCGGATCAAGGCGGATGGCCTCATTGTAATCCCTGAGTTCGCCTTCGTCATCGCCTAATTCGCCCCGTGCCACCCCACGATTGGCGTAGGCCAGCGCGAAATCGGGCTTGCGCCGGATGGCCTCGCTGTAGTCCGCAAGCTGCCCTTCCAGGTCACCAAGTTGTCCGCGGGCACGGGCCCGGTTGTTGTAGGTGTCCGGTTCATCGGGGTTAAGGCGAATGGCCCGGTCATAGTCCTCGATGGCAGCATGGTAGAGCCGCTTGCCGCATAGCGCCAAACCACGATTGAAGATGGCTGCGAAATTGTGTGGATCAAGCTCAATCGCCCGATCGAAGTCTGGCACAGCCAGGTCGAATTCGTCTCGCTCATAGTGAACCAGGCCGCGCATGAAGTAGGCATCGGTATGGCCGCTGTCAAGGCGAATCGCCTCTGAGGCGTCTGCGATGCAGGCGTCCAACTGCCCCAGGTGATAGTAGGCACGTGACCGTTGGTAGAAGGCGTTGGCGCTTTGTTGCCGTCCAATCGCTTGATTGAGGATTTCGAGAGCGGCGCTCCACTCGCGTCGATCGAGCAAGCGGCTGGCGCTGCGTATCAGATCATGGTAGGCGTTAAGGTCCAGGCGGCGCGCGACCTCTGCGAACTTGAGGCTCTGCTGATCTTTATTGAAGTCGAAGCGCTTTGTCATGCCCCTCCAATTGTGGAAACGGATTGACCCACTGTGCCCCGCCAATTATACTCAAACGTATCAGGGATAGGAGAGTTGCGGGTCTATCGTGGAGACGGGTCGTTTTCTAATAGGACCTTTACGTTAATCTCCATGGTCGCCACCCTGTTTGAGGTACACTCCTTTCAGAATTCCGTGAAAATAGTATGAAAAAGGCGTAGCGGTGAACAATAACCCAAACCCCAACAATAACCCCAACCAACCCAACGGATCAGGTGGTCCGGCTGCACCGGGTGGCTCACGGGGACTGCTGCTCCTGGCGGTGCTGATTGTCGGTGTGATCTTGCTGTTTTTCATTAGCAGCCAGTTCAACGCCAGCGGCCAGGAGATCACCTTGCCCGACCTCGCCGAAGCCATCCGGGCCGGCGAAGTTGAGTCGATTACCGTCCAGGGCGACGATATTACGGCTGTTTTGAATGACCAGACGGAAGTCCAGGCACGCAAGGAGTCGGTGGCCAGCTTCTACGACACGATGAGCTTGCTCGGTGTTGAAGAGGCCCAGCTCCAACCGCCCACCGGTCCGGAGATTACCATCCAAGGACCCAATACGCTGGGCTTTGTCTTCCTGAACATTCTGCCCTTTGTCTTCATGATCGCGCTGTTTGGCTGGCTGGCCTTCGCCATGATGCGCTCCATGCGCGGCAGCCAGGATCAAGCCATGAACTTCGGGCGCAGCCGCGCCAAGATGGTCAACATCGATAAGCCGATGGTGACCTTTGAAGATGTGGCCGGCGTTGAGGAATCCAAAACTGAACTAGAAGAGATCGTAGAGTTCCTGAAAGACCCGGAGAAGTTCATCCGCTTGGGTGCGCGCGTACCAAAAGGCGTCTTGATGATCGGCCCGCCCGGTACTGGCAAGAACCTGCTGGCGCGTGCGGTGGCTGGTGAGGCTGGCGTACCCTTCATGAACATCTCTGGCTCCGACTTTGTCGAGATGTTCGTTGGTGTCGGTGCCAGCCGCGTTCGTGACCTCTTCGAGAAGGCCCGCCAGGTGGCCCCTTGTATCATCTTCATCGATGAAATCGACGCGGTGGGCCGCATGCGGGGGACCGGCCTGGGAGGCGGCCACGACGAGCGTGAGCAGACCCTCAACCAGATTTTGGTCGAGATGGACGGCTTCGACAACGAAACCAACATCATCGTGATCGCAGCGACCAACCGCTCCGACATCCTCGACCCGGCGCTGATGCGTCCAGGCCGCTTCGACCGCAAGGTTTACGTCGATCGCCCCGATGTGGCCGGTCGTGAGAAGATTCTGGAAGTGCACACCCGCGGCAAGCCGCTGCGCGTCGATGTCGATCTGCAGACGCTGGCCAAGCTGACCCCCGGCTTTTCGGGCGCTGACCTGGAGAACCTCGTCAACGAAGGCGCCATTCTGGCGGCCCGACGCAATCTGGCTGGCATCGGCATGAGTGAATTCCAGGAAGCGATGGAGAAGATGGCAATGGGGCCGGAGCGCCGCTCCCGTGTCATTACCCCGGCAGAGAAGCAGGTTCTGGCCTATCATGAAGCGGGTCATGCGCTGGCAGCCTACTTCTCAGAGAATGCCGACCCAGTCCACAAGATCACGATTGTCCCGCGTGGTCGGGCCGGTGGTTACATGATGTCGCTGCCAGAGAGTATGGACAATGCACTCAACACGCGCAGCCAGCTCTTCGACAAGATTGTCGTTGCGATGGGCGGTCGTGCTGCTGAAGAAGTGGTCTTCAACCAGATTACCACGGGTGCCTCGAATGACCTGGAACGTGCTACCGGCCTTGCCCGCGCGATGGTTACACGCTTGGGTATGAGTGACCGCCTCGGTTTGCGCGTCTTCGGCGAAGATGAGAATACGCCCTTCCTCGGCCGCAGCCTGGGCAGCAGCCGTGACTACAGCGAGGAGTCAGCTCGCCAGATTGACCACGAGATCAGCCAGATTATCGACGCCGCTTATGAGCGTGCCAAGACTATCCTGCTGGACAATCGTGACAAGATGGACGCGCTGGTCGACTTGCTGATGGAAATTGAGACGGTGGCCCGGCCTGAGTTTGAAGCCGTGATGGCAGGGCAGCGCCCCTCGCTGGAGCTGCAACCCGGCTAGTCGCTCTCCAATCTTCGTATGTGCAATCGCCCTGAGGATGCCTCGGGGCGATTTTGATTCCCAGCATTGGCGGACCTTGACGCCTACTCTGGGCGTTGGTATCATATATGATACCATGAGGGTCGTGCTGGACACCAACGTTCTGATATCCGGGTTGAAGTCTAGACGCGGGGCATCGTTTCAGATTCTGAGCCGCTTGGGGTCCGATGCCTATACGCCTGTTGTGTCGGTATCTCTGGTGATGGAGTACGAGGCAACAGTAATGCGCTTCGCCCAAGCCGCCGAACTAGACCTCACCGTTGATGATGTCAGCGTGGTTGTTGACTACATCTGTAGCGTCGCTGAGCATCAGAGGATCTACTATCTGTGGCGTCCCTTCCTGCCTGATGCCAACGACGACATGATTCTGGAAGTCGCTGTGAGCGGACGGTGTGATGCGATCATCACCCATAATGTGAGAGACTTTGCTGGAGCGGAGCAGTTTGGCATTCAAATTCTGGCGCCAAAGGTCTTCCTAGGAGAGATAGTATGAGTTCAATTAGCTTGCGTTTACCTGAGCATTTACACGAGGCTGTTCGCGAGATTGCCAAGCGCGAAAACGTGTCGATCAACCAGTTCATTACCTTGGCATTGGCTGAAAAGATCTCGGCCTTAACCACCGAAGCCTATCTAGAGGGACGTGCCGCACGTGGCAGTCGCGCGGCCTTCGATGTGGTCTTGTCTAAAGTGCCTGATACCGAACCCGACGAGCCGACCGACCGCATCTAGATCATCGGCGCAGGGCCGCGGGACGAGGCCGCACGCTCTGAAGCAAAGCATATCGCCCTAAGTGACGCTCAGGGCGATTTTGATTCGAGAGTGGCTGGCCAGAATCTCCCGCAAATCTAGCAGGCATAAGCCAAAAATCGCTCTATAATATGAGGACGAGCCGAGCAAACACGAAAGCGGTGAATCGATCCTCATGACCACGCCAAATGACATGCCAACATTGGGTGGCAGTCGTCGTCAGGACCCCAACTGGTATGCTGCCGGATTGGGCGGAAAAGCCGGTGTGCGGCATCTGGTGGCGGGCTTTCCCCAACTCCCGCGCAATGTGCGACTGGAGATCATTGGGCGTTCCGCTCGGCTGGTCGACAGCCGCCAGGACGATACGAGTGTTCACACCTTGGTGGCGCTGGTGTCACAAGTCGAGTTGGATTGGTTCGAGAAGAAAGAAGCGCTCGCCGCTCTGGCCTTCAGCGATCATCCAGAGGCGCTGCGCCTGCTGGTGAGTGGGGTGCTTTCAAGCGATCGCCGTGTGACGGGCACTCATCACGTTGTGTCGTATATGGGTGAATATGCCGCGACCTGGCCGGTGCCGCGCCTGTTGGCGGCGCTGACCAGCAGCGACCATCATGAGCGTTGGCGCGCTTTGATCGTTTTGCCCGCTCTGGCGCGTGCCGGTCAGCTTAACACCTTGATCATCTCACCACTGCTCAAAATGCTCGACAGCCACGATCAGCGCCAGCGCGTCTATGTGGTCAATACGCTGCGCTGGGTCGATGACAATCGGGTGGCCGATGCCTTGATTCGGGCTTATAAGCGCTACCCCTCCGACCATATTCTGCTGACTTTAGTCGGGCGTGGTGACCGCCACATTCTGCCTCGCCTGGTCGATCTGATCCCTTATTCACAAGGCCGCCGACAGAGCATCCTGGCCGCCATCGCCCAGCTAGGCGATGAATCGGTGCTGCCGCTGCTGCAACGGGAATACGAGGCGACAGAAGCAGCGGGGCGCGAATCGGTCGCAGAGACTTTTGCCTATCTGGGTGGTCCGGGGATGGATGCGCTGAGCACGACCTTGCGGCACAACCCAGACAAGATGCTGCAGCGCCGGGTTGATCAAAATGACCTTGACTATCAAGCTCGTGTCGATCAAGCCTCGGGTTGGTTGGCTCAACCTGAATGGTGGCGCGATCCGCAGGCCATTCGCGGTCTGCGTCACCTACGCGTGGGAGATGCCTTGGCCGCAGCGAACATCTATTGGGACCTGTGGGAACGGCGCTAAGGCAGCTCCGGCCTGCCCAAATAGTCTAGAGACAACACTTGTGACTGACCCAACGGGACGTGAACCTAATTTAGGATCGTCGCATACGCAATATCCCTCTGAGCAGGATGTGCGGCTCGGTGGTGAGGCAGCCTTAAGCCATCTGCTGGCCTATCTGGATGATCCAGACAACAGCGTGCGCGAGCGTGCTTACTTCGGGCTGGCCGAGTTGGGCGATCAGCGCGGCCTGGATGGCTTGCTCAACATCCTGCGTGAATCCGGCAGCACGATGCAGCAGCGGGCTATCGCTGCCGACCATCTCAGTCGGTTGAGGCATCCCAAAGGGGTGCAGGTAGTCTTCGATTTCATCGCCGATGGGGGCAACCCGGCGGGGACCCGCAGCCTGTTGGCGGCCTGGGTGGCGCGTCAGCCCAATCGAGTGGTGCTGCGTGCCTTGCTGAATGCCTTGGACGTACCCGACCCGATCGAAGTGTGGCCGATTTTCACAACGCTGCCCACCCTGGCCCAATTTGGCGCGATCACACCGCATGTTACCGACCGGCTGATCTGGGTGCTGCAATGCTATCCAGATCGCTTTTCGGTGGTGATGGTCGTCCTGGAAACCTTGCGTCATAGTGGCGATCGCACGGCGGTGCCCGCCTTGTGCGATAT
>JAADYZ010000369.1 GCA_010092775.1 Chloroflexota bacterium | reverse complement strand
GGAGATGTGTATAAGAGACAGGGTCTAAGGCTAGAGGCTATTGGCCGCGACTCCGCTTGCGCAGAAAGGCTGGCACATCGAGGTTGCTGTCTTCGTAGTTGGCCGGAGCACTTTCGCTCTCTCCCCCAGTCGGGCGCTGGATGGATGGGGCCGAAGGAGCTGACTGCTCGACGTTGTGACCAAAACGCGGGCGGGTGCTGATGTGTTGACCAAAGCCAGTCGCAATGACCGTGATGCGCAGGTTGTCCTGCATATCCGGGTCGATTACCGCACCGAAGATCAAGTTGGCGTTCGGGTCCGCCGTCTCGCGGATGATCTCGGCGGCCATGTTGATCTCGTTCAGGCTCATGTCCATACCGCCGGTGATGTTAAACAGGATACCGCTGGCGCCGTTAATGGTGACATCCAGCAGTTCGCTGGTGATGGCCATCTGGGCAGCCTTGCGGGCACGTTCGTCGCCGCTGGCCTCACCCACTGCCATCAAGGCAGCGCCACCCTCAGACATAATCGCGCGCACGTCGGCGAAGTCCAGGTTGATCAGGCCAGGTACAGTAATCACTTCACTGATCCCCTGGATACCCTGGCGAAGGACATCGTCGGCAAAGCGGAAGGCTTCCTGTAGGCTGGCGCGCTTATCTACGATCTTCAGCAGACGATCGTTGTGGATGACGATCAAGGTATCGACTGCGTTCTTGAGGCGCTCAATGCCCTCGCTGGCCACCCGCTCGCGGTGGCGACCCTCAAAGGTGAAGGGCCGCGTCACCACGCCGATGGTCAACGCGCCTTGCTTCTTGCAAAGGTCAGCGATAATCGGCGCTGCGCCGGTCCCCGTGCCACCGCCCAGACCGGCAGTGATGAACACCATGTCCGGTACGCCCAAAATCGTGTTGAGCTCCTCTTTGGACTCCTCAGCCGCTTTGCGCCCCATCTCCGGGTCGCCCCCGGCACCCAGACCGCGCGTCTGCTTTTGGCCAATATGAATGCGGGTCTTCGCAAGAGACTTGTCAAGAGCCTGCGCGTCCGTGTTGACTGCCAGGAACTCAACGCCCTGCATCCCTTCCTCAATCATTCGATTGACGGCGTTATTGCCACCACCGCCCACGCCGATCACCTTGATGTTGGCGTATTGGGTCATGTTCTCATCATTGTCCATGCGTGGATCTCCTGCTTCACCCTGTGGTTGAATGGTGTTGGATTGCACATGAATGCTGGCCTATGATACCTTAAGACAGGCAATCGTAAAAATGGGCACACTTTTGTGCACCGTACCCCCATAATAAGCGAGTCCCCTTTAAACCGCAAGCCACATAGCCTAGCTGCCGACATCCCAATCGACGGATTCATGAGCCATTCAGATCGATTAGTCCGGCAGGAGACGGCTCAGGAAATCTGTGATCGCCTTGCCGAGGTCAGGCCCCTCGCGGCGGCGCGGCTGCGGACTGACGCGCACATCGCCGTCGTCAAGCCGTTGGGCAAAACTCAGCAGGCCGACGCCTGTGGCATAAGCGGGAGAGCCAAGCTTGTCGGCCAGACCGGTGAGCTTGTCTGGTACGCCCACGCGCACCGGCAGGCCCATCACCTTGTTGGCGCTGTGACGGATGTTGGCCAGTGCAGACGATCCACCCGTTAAGACCACCCCGGCAGGCAGCAGCCCATCATAACCCGAGCGCTTCAATTCCTGGATCACCAAGGTGAAGATTTCATCGGTACGCGCTTCGATGATCATCGAAAGGTCGTGGGCCAGAATCTGCGTCGGCAGATCGTCGCCAAAGGGCTGCGCGGTGATCACTGCATCCGGGTCAACTGTATCTGGGACAGCATTGCCATCTTCGATCTTGAGGCGCTCAGCTTCATGCGTCGGCAAATGAAGCACCTGTTTGATGTCGCTGGTAATGTGATGACCGCCCACTTCGATCACCGCGGTGTGCCATACTGTGCCATCAATATAGACGGCAATATCCGTTGTACCACCCCCAATATCAACCACCACCACACCCGACTCGCGCTCGGCCTCAGTTAGCACGACGTCGCCGCTGGCCAGCGGATTCAGCACAAACCGATCAACCGCTAGGCCGGCATCATTGACTGCTTTCTCCAGGTTACGCAGGGAAGATGATCCAGCGGTGATGATGTGCGCCTCGACCTCAAGGCGGAAGGCATGCAGATTCAGTGGGTTCCGGATGCCCTCTTGGCCATCCAGCGTGAAGGTACGGGGGATCACATGGAGAACCTCACGATTGTGGGGTAAGGGAACGGCGCGGGCGGCTTGCAGCGCACGTTCGATATCTTCGTGAGTGACAACCCCTCGTTTGCCACTCAGGCCAGCCACACCGCGACTATTGACGGTAGCGATGTGCTTTCCGGCAACGCTGACATACGCGCGGCCAATTTCAAAACCAGAAGTCCGCTCCGCTGCGCGCTTGGACGCTCGCACTGCCTCGGTAGCAGCGGTGACATCAACGACCATGCCACGATGCATCCCTTCAGATGGCTCAATCCCGACGCCCAAGATGCGAATCTCGCTCTTACGGCTCAGGTCGCCCACCAGGGTACAGACCTTCGTCGTGCCAACGTCCAGAGCAACGAATACGCGCTGTTGTGAACTCATATATCTTCCAAGACTCTTTAGTCCGCCGGAGATGGCATCTTGAGGGCGATCCTACTCTGCCACCCGATAGAAGGGTGCTTCCGGTGAACTCACATCGATATAGATCGGACGGATGCCGCGCTGCTCCAGGTCTTCCACCAAGGTCTCATAGACGACCAGTTTGTAGTCCATATCGGTGCCAACGCCAAAGTATCCGCGCCAGCCGCGTCCGTCCTGATAGCTCAAGCCACGAACCGGATCATAGTATAACACGTCGATATTCGAACGGAGGGTCTTGAGGTGCTGGGCACCAAGTACGACATCGGGATCAATCGCTACAGCATCGGGGTCATCGCAAGCAGGACCAGGACACGAGAAGGGAATCGATCCGCCCTCGTTGATGATGCGCACCAAGCCCGGCAGCTCCTCGCGCAGGGGCATCAGGTGACCATTGAGATCAACCCAATAACGAAAGACCTGGTCGCCCTGGGGGTCTTCCCACACCAGAGCTGGTTCGCGTTCACGGACCAGAATAATGACGCGCGCGGGCCACGCGACGATCACCTCGGCGTGGGTCACATTGGGCGACTCCAGCACACGGGCTGCGATCTCATCGGGATCGACACAGAAGACGTGGAAGTTGGCGACTTTGCTGCGGGTAAAGACCTCGTTGGCAGGCACATAACGCGTGCCACCGATCTCAGCCTGGGTGACGTAGAACATCGGATTGGTGAAGAGAAAAGCACCGAGGCCAATCGTGACGATGAGCACAAAGAAGCTCACCCAACGCCAGCCTGAGCGGCGGCGCGGGCCAATCCGCAGGCCGATCTTGCTCTTGCGGCGAACCGAAGGTTCTTCTTGGGCGGCGCGGCGCGGGGTGCGTATGCCTGTGCTCATGCGGCGTCTGGATCGTAGCTGGTCTTACTGCGTTCTTTGTCTGCGTGGCGTTCGAGGGCGAGTTCGATCAAGCGATTGATCAGATCGCGATAGGCCAAGCCGCTGGCCTCCCACAGCTTAGGATACATACTGATGGAGGTAAAGCCCGGCATGGTGTTTAGCTCGTTGATGTAGAGGGCGTCGGTGGCTTTGTCCATCAAGAAGTCAACACGTGCCAGCCCTGCCCCATCGATGGCCATGAAGGCCTTCAGAGCAAGCT
>JAADYZ010000368.1 GCA_010092775.1 Chloroflexota bacterium | reverse complement strand
ATCTACTTCGATCTCGACCTCCAGCCCACGCTCGCTCAGCTTGCGCCTCAGCGCCTTGACTTTCTCCAGGGACTGCGGAATGAAATGCTGCCCACCGAAGCCGGGGTTGACCGTCATGATCAAGACTAAGTCAACCTGGTCCAGGACTTCCTCGACCTGTGCCAGGGGGGTGGCCGGATTGAGGGCCACGCCAGCTTTCAGCCCCAATTCATGGATGCGCCCGATGCTGCGATGTAGGTGAGGGGATGCCTCTACATGCACCGTAATCCGGTCTGCACCCACCTTAGCGAAGTCATCCAGGTAACGGTCTGCATTGTCAATCATGAGATGCACGTCACAGGGCAGTCGCGTGAAGGGCTTCACAGAGTTGAGGACCGGGATGCCGAAGCTGATGTTCGGCACAAAATGGCCGTCCATGACGTCAAAATGCAGCCAATCGGCTCCAGCCGCTTCAACCGCTCGTATCTGGTCGCCGAGTTCTGTAAAATCTGCTGCGAGAATGGAAGGCGCAATTTTGGTCGATTTGTCCATAACAGCACGAGTATACCTTGTGGGCTAGGGCAAGCCAAGACGCTTAGACCATTAAACCCTTCACCGTCTAACAACCCGGTCAGGGCGATGCCGTTGCGCCATGAGTGAAAGAAAAGAGTGCCTAACAATGGCCAACCTTGAGCGACCGCATGTCATCATCTACACCGACGGGGGTGCTGAGCCGAATCCTGGCCCAGGCGGCTGGGGTGTCATCTTGATTGATGAAGCCAGCGGGGTGAGCCGTGAACTCTCCGGGAGCGACCCAGAAACGACTAACAATCGGATGGAGTTAACTGCGGCCATCGAAGCACTGGATGCCCTCAAAAAGCCATGCCGGGTCACCCTCTACACGGACTCTGAATACCTGATCAAAGGCATCACCAAGCTCAACGATGGCCGTTGGACCCAGAAGAAACTGGAGAAATTGGCTAACCCCGATCTATGGCAGCGCCTTGCCGAAGCAGCGATGCCGCACGACATCCAGTGGGAATGGGTGAAGGGCCATGCGGGAAACCCCAACAACGAACGAGCCGACCAACTGGCCACCCAGCAAATCCGCCGTCTCCACGCCGATCAAGCCGCTGGTCAGGCTCCAGCCGAAGTTGACATCTATATTCTGGTATCGGTGAAGGCAGGTGACGGTTGGTGGGGGGCTTTGCTACACGGCGACACTATTCCAGACGAACACGAGTTCTTGGTTGAGCACGTGGAAAACACCACATCGAATCGGCTTGACATCCACGCTGCGCTAAGCGCCTTGCGCCACACCCCCGAACGCAGCAGCGTTAACCTCTTCAGCAATTCGGATTATCTTCGTCACGGTGCCACCAAATGGATCAAGGGTTGGCGTAAACGTCGCTGGACAAAAAAGGACGGCGAGCCCGTCGCCCACGCTGATCTGTGGCAAGAGCTTGACACAGAGATGCGCCGCCGTCGTGTCAGCTTTCCGTCAACCAAAGACGATCCACCGTTTGCCTTTGAGGACCTCTCTGAACGCCTACGCGAGGTGGTGGACGAGTATCGGCGTGCCCAACAACCCGATCGCGATGATTTCAATATCGCTTAGTAGCCGGCGATACTCAGCACACCCGGACCAGCATGAACGCCGATGGCTGGCGACACATGCGTGATGTACAGCTCCTCCGGCGCGAAGCGCCCTTTGATAGTCTGGGCAAGCTCAATAGCGTCCTCCGGACTACCCCCATGTGCCACCGAGACATGCTGCGGCTTGTCGTCGCGATATCCGCCAAAGAAACTCTCGATCATGGATCGGATGGCTTTCTTGCGCGTCCGGATACGCTGGCCTGCTGCGACTTCACCAAGGCTATGATCGACGTACAATGAGGGCTTCAATTGCAGGGCGGTACCAATCCACTTGGCGGCCCCTCCGATGCGACCTCCTCGGTGTAAGAATTCCAAGGTGTCGACCGTGAAGACGACTTGGGTGCGTTCGCGTACTTGGGCCGCCGTTTGGATCATCTCTTCAGCGGATGCGCCATCCTCCCGCGCCCGTGCCGCTGCGAGCACTTGCCAACCCAAGCCCATAGAGACAGACATAGAGTCAATCACATAGCTGGGGATGTCGATTTCCTGCTGAGCTTGCAGACTGGCGTCATAGCTGCCGCTCAGTTTGTCGCTGACGACGATGATCACGATTTCTTCTGCGCCTTCTTGCTTGGCTTTGTCAACCAGCTTCATGATGTCCGGTACGGTCGGGCGCGACGTGGTTGGGTGAAGGGGGTCCTCAGGCAGGCGCCGATAAAACGTGGGCGGATCGATGTCGATCAAATCGTTGTACTCGTCTTCTCCCCACACGACATATTGCGGCATCCGTAGGATGCGGTACGTTGCAATCAATTCTTGGGGGATGTCACAGGTCGAATCTGTGATGAGGCCGATCTTGTGAGTCATAACTTGTCTGTCCAGGTGACAAAAAGAATAAGGTTTGCTTAGGAATGGAGGATGGATCAGGCCAGGCCGAGATCGACGGCTGTCTTCAACTGCCCACAACCGGCATTGATGTCGATACCGCGCCGCACCCGCACGGTCGCGGGCACCCCATATGAGGACAAGATGCTGACGAACTCGTCTACACGTGCAGCGTCAGGTTTGCGACCGCTGTAGCCTTGCGTCGGATTAAGTGGAATAATGTTGACATGACAGAGCAATCCCTGCAAGAGCTGGCCCAATTGGTGTGCCTGCTCTGGCGTGTCATTCTCCTGGGCAATCGAGGTCCATTCGAAGGTCACTCGCCGCCCGACCTGCCCAACATAATCCTGTACGGCGTCGATCAGCTCATCGAGCGGCCAGCGCTTGTTGACTGGCAGCAGCGCCGACCGTTCTTCATCGGTCGCAGCATGGAGTGAGATCGCCAGCCGAACTTGCAGTCCTTCTGCTGCAAAGCGTCGGATCGCTGGTACCATCCCTACCGTGCTGATTGTCACATGCCGCTGACCGATCCCCAACCCCTCTGGATCAATGATCCGGCGAATCGCCGCCAGGCTGGCTTCATAGTTGTGAAAGGGCTCGCCCATCCCCATCAGCACGACATTGCTCAGCCGCTCACCCTGAGCTTCTAGCTGGCGAGCAACATACAGCGCTTGCTCCACGATTTCACCGCTGCTTAGATGGCGGGCAAAACCCATCTGCCCGGTCGCGCAGAACACACAGCCCATCGCGCAGCCCGCTTGCGTCGAGATGCAGGCTGTCCGGCGCTGACCATCATACTCCATCAAGACGGTCTCGATGGTCTGGCCATCGGGCAGTTGGAACAGATACTTGGTGGTTTCGCCGTCCGCGGAAAGAATCTCTCGCACGGTCTCCAGCCCACCAATGACCGCCTGGTTGGTGAGGTCGTCGCGCAGATCAGGCGGTAGATTCGCCATTTCCTCGAAGCGGGTTACCTTTTGCGTGTAGAGCCAGCGCCAAATCTGCTCGGCTCGGTAGCCTGGATAGCCCCACACGACGATCTGCTCTCGTAGTCCAGCCTGGTCGAGGTCAAGGAGGTTAATCATGGCCGAAGGCCTGTTCAATTTTGTCGACGATCTCAGCCAGGTTATCCATCACCCACGTTGGCTGATAATCAAAACGAGCTAGATCACGATCCTGAGTGACCCCGCTGCGTACCAAAATGGTGGAGAGGCCCTGTTGGCTCGCGCCGAGAATATCCGTTTCCCTCCGGGCGCCCACCATGATCGTCGTTTCGGGTGGGGCCCCGATGGCGTGCATCGCCTGCTCAAAGATCAATCGATTGGGCTTGCCCACCACCACTGGGGCCTGCCCGCAGGCTGCTTCCAACGCCACGACTAGGGAGCCTGCCCCAGGCTTGATGCCATCTGCCGCCGGGAAGGTGAGGTCGCCATTAGTGGCTATGAAGCGCGCTCCGCCTCGGATCAACGTGCTGCCGACGGTGAGCTTGTTGTAGGTAAACGACCGATCCAGTCCGATCACAACTGCATCAACCGGCTCGGTTGGTAGGTCCTCGCCATCAAGTATCCGCATCCCGGCTTCACTGATTTGGCTCTTCATTCCAGGCTCGCCAATGACATAGAGCGTTGCGCCAGTTGGATAGTCATTTTGCAGGTGATGGGCTGTGACGCTCGCGCTGCTGAATATCTGCTCGATGTCCGCCGACAAACCGAGTTGAGCGAGTTTCTCGATGTACTCGTCTCGTGCGCGTGTGGCGTTATTGGTGAGCAGCGCCCAGCCAATCTCCCGCTCGGCCAGCAGCCCAAAGAATCGCTCGAAGCCGTCAATGGCGTTCATGCCCCGGTAGAGCACGCCGTCGCCGTCCAATAGAAAGTGCTTTACTGATGAAAGGTTCATACTGTGAATTATAGCGCAAGGTCTTGCTGATCTAAGCAGAATTCGGCTATACTTCCCGGCACGCCCAGGAGAAACGCGATGAAACTCTCGGTCCTGATGCCGGTATACAACGAGGTTGACACCCTCGAAGAGATCGTGCGGCAGGTGCTTGCCACCGGATTAGTCCACGAATTGGTGATGGTTGACGACGGCTCAACAGATGGCTCGCGTGAGATCATGCAGCAATGGCTGGATCACGAGATCATCAAGCCCGTTTTCCACGAACAAAACAGTGGTAAGGGGACTGCAATCCGGACCGCGATCAAGAATGCTACCGGCGAAATCTTCGTCATTCAGGATGCCGACCTGGAATATGACCCGCGTGACTATCCCAAGCTCCTTCAGCCAATCGAAGAGGGCCGCGCCGATGTCGTCTACGGCTCGCGCTTTCTCGGCGGACCATCACGCAAAATCTATTTCTGGCATCAGCTCGGCAACAATTTCCTCACGCTGGTGACCAACGTCCTCTACAATCTCAACCTGTCGGATATGGAGACTTGCTATAAGTGCTTCCGCGCCGAGGTTGTGCGAGACATTGAGTTGAAATCGCGCCGCTTTGATATGGAACCGGAGATTACGGCCAAGATCGCCAAGCGGCGCTACAAAATCTACGAAGTGCCGATCGCCTACTACGGCCGCGAATATCATGAAGGCAAGAAGATCACCTGGCGTGACGGCTTCCCCGCCCTCTGGGCGCTCATCCGCTACCGCTTCACCGACTAACCAACCGATCTGGCTTCTTACGGCGCTGCTGTTGCTCGGCGCTGGTCTGCGGATCACCCTTCTTACAAACGACCGCTTCCATGCCGACGAAGCACTCTTTGGCATGCTGGCCCACCTGATCGCAACGGGACAGGACCCACTCCTGGCGAATACGTCGCTGCTGGTCGATAAGCCACCGCTGTTCTTCTACACTCTCAGCCTGGGCGCTGCGATGGGCTGGTACCATGAATTCACGCTGCGGCTGCCCTCACTTGCAGCGGGTCTACTGAGCATTGCTTTGACCATGCGCTTAAGCCATCGGGTCTGGCATTCAAGGGCGGCGACAGGTGTGGCAGGACTGGTCATGACGTTGTCGCCCTTTTCGATTCTCTTTGGCGTCGCTGTCTTCAGCGACTCTCTGCTTCTTCTCTGGCTGCTCGCGGCCCTTGCCGCTGCCTCTGAGAGACGCTGGCTGCTGGCTGGTGTGGCGCTCGGCTGTGCCATCGCTACCAAGCAAGCCGGATTGCTCTTCCTGCCTCTACTACTCAGTCTTGGGCTCATTCAAGCTGCCCAAGCTGGCGAAAACCTGGGCCAGCTGATGAGCAAAGTCGCGCCGATGGCCCTTGGCCCGCTCGCGTTCATGTTGTTGATGATCGCCTGGGACTTCGCACGCGGTGATGCCCCCAGCTTCTGGACCGCTGGTGTGGCGTTCAACGATCCCGGTCGCTTGATCCGCTATGGCGAACTTGGCCCGCGCGTGTCTGGCTGGCTGTTCTGGTCTCGCTACCTATTGGGGTCCAACATCTTGACAGGCATGTTGCTGCTTGGCGCAGCCGCGCTTGCGCTCCACCCCCGGTCTCGTGTCGATCGACGACGGCGAAGCCACATCTTGCTTCTTCTATCCTTCACCCTGACCTATATGGCCCTGGTCAGCCTGATTGCCTTTCCGCTCTTCGATCGCTATTTGCTGCCACTAACGGCAATCTTGGCGCTCTTAGCAGGCGCACTGATTGCTCAAACGGAGCGCGCACCCGCATGGCGAGCAACCGGTGTTGCCCTGCTGCTCGTCACTGTGCGTCCGGCGGCTGGTGCCGCGCTGCAAGGTGACATTCCCATCGGCGGCGATCATGGTGCGCTTGATGGCATCGATCTGATTGCGGCCTATCTGGAAGACCAGCCGGTCGGATCGGTTGTCTATCACCAAAGCCTGGGTTGGCACCTGGCCTTTTACACCTTCGACGATTACCTGTTTACCTACGCGCTCGCTGATCCGGTGGATCTGTATGAAAACCTGCTCGTATTTGGCGACGACCCTATTCCCCGCTTCCTGTTGTTGTCCCGCTTTGATGGTCAGCAAGAACTGCTCGCTGCCGTTGACGCCGCAGGCATGGAGGCAGACTTGCAGCTACAGACCTATGATCGGCGCGGGCAAGCCTCTTTCTGGCTCTACCGATTGCGACCTCTCACCTCTCGCTTGTCAGAGTCGGAGCGAATCCGCTATGCTAGAATTCGTCATAGAATCCCAACCCCACTATAGGAGCTGCCATGCTGGACAAAGCCCTCACTCATGCTGCTGAAAACCGCGAGACCTTTCTCGATCAACTGGTCGAGTTTTTGCGTATACCAAGCGTTAGCACCTTGCCAGAGCACCAGCCCGACGTGGAACGGGCCGCCCAATGGCTGGCCGCTAATATGGCCGCTGCAGGAATCAAGAATGTGCAGGTCTTGCCAACCGCCGGGCACCCGATTGTGTACGGCGATTGGCTGGACGCAGGTAGCAACGCCCCGACCGTCCTGGTCTATGGGCACTATGATGTCCAGCCCGCCGATCCGCTTGACTTGTGGGACACCGCGCCATTCGAGCCAACGATCCGTGACGGTGAAATCTATGCCCGGGGGGCCAGCGATGACAAAGGGCAGGCTTTTCTGCACGTCAAAGCGGTTGAGTCGATGCTGGCCGCCAATGGCTCACTGCCAGTGAATGTCAAGTTCTTGTTTGAGGGTGAGGAAGAGATTGGCTCGAAGCACCTAGAGCCCTTCGTGTTGAGCCAGAAGGAACTGCTCGCCGCCGACTCAGTCGTGATCTCCGACAGCCGTATTCTTTCCGCTGACCAGCCGTCGATCGTCTATGCTCTGCGTGGCTTGACCTACATGGAGCTGCATGTCAGCGGGCCGGGCAAGGACTTACATTCCGGCGTCTATGGCGGATCGATCCACAATCCAGCTCAGGCCCTCGCCGAGATTATTGCCAGCCTGCACGATGACAATGGCAGCATTAGCATTCCTGGCTTCTACGACAAGGTCCGTGACCTATCTGAAGAAGAGCGGGACGCGCTGGCTCAGGTTCCCTACCCGATCGAACAGTGGCAAAAAGAGACGGGCTTCGACACCCCCTGGGGCGAGACGGAATTCACGATCCTTGAGCGCGTTTCCGCCCGCCCAACCTGCGAGGTCAATGGGATTTGGGGTGGTTTCCAGGGGGAGGGGGGCAAGACAGTGATCCCAGCCCGTGCAGGGGCCAAGATCAGCATGCGTTTAGTTGCCGACCAAGACCCGGACGAGATTGCTGAGCTGTTCACCAAACACATTGAGCGCATCGCACCGACGACCGTCAATGTGGAAGTGCACACGTTGAGCACCGGCTGGGGGGCTATCACGCCGATAGACGCGCCAGAGATGCACGCCGCTGCCAAAGCATACGAGGCAACCTGGGGCGTCCCACCCGTTTTCACCCGCGAAGGCGGCTCCATCCCGATTGTGGCGGTGTTCCAACGTGAGTTGAATGCGCCAGTCGTGCTGATGGGCTTTGGCCTGGATGACAACATCCATTCACCCAATGAACATTTTCGTTTGGAGAACTACTATCGCGGCATTGATACGGTGATCCACTACTTCCATCTCTTGGCCCAGCCTGCGGTAGCCTGACCCATGTTCGAAACGACGGATGACGCCATTAGGGCGCTCACTGAGGCAGACGGCGATGCACGGAAACGGGCTGCTGAGCAACTCAAGGAGCTGCGTGAAGCGCCCGCGACTGACGCGCTGCTCGCTGCGCTGGCGTCTCCGCAGGTCAATATCCGCTTGAACGTGACCGAGGCGCTAGGCCATCATGGTCATGATCCACGCGTGCCAGAAGCGCTTGTGAATCTTCTTCGCGATCCTACACCATCGATTCGCCAGCAGGCGGCGCGCGCCCTGGGCGACATTGCTGACCCGGCGACTGAAGCAGATCTCCTTGCTGCACTGAACGACCCAGAAGAGAAGGTCAGCCGCGCCATCATCAAGACTCTGGGCGTACTTGGTGGCGAGGCCAGCCTTCTGCCACTCTTGAACGGACTGCTTGGCCATCCGTCGACCGCTGTACGCGTCGTCTCTGCCAAGTCCCTTGGCCAGCTTGCCGATCCACGTGCGACAAAGGGCCTGACTCAGGCCCTTCGCCACGACTCGAAATGGGTTGTGCGCTATGCGACCATCGCTGCGCTCGCCGCCATCGGCGGAGATTCGGCGCGGCAAGCCATCACTGCGGCACGAACTGATGACAGCAACGAACTGGTTCGGCGTGCTGCCCGCGATGCCCTGGCTGGAGGCACCTAGATGGACGACTTCTACGCCTATCTAGAGGACTTGATCGCTGAAGGCGGCCAGACCCTCTGTGATGAACTGGCCGACCTACTTGATGAGCCAGATTGGGCGCATCGATTGCTCGCAGGGCTCGCGCTCGCAGAACACTGTCAAGATGTGCGTGCGCTGCCGGTGCTAGCTGAGGGTATCTATCACGGCGATGCGGCTACCCAAAAAGCGGCGAACGCAGCCATTTGGGAGGTCGCCGACAGCCACCCCGCTCTGGT
>JAADYZ010000367.1 GCA_010092775.1 Chloroflexota bacterium | reverse complement strand
TTAGGGCTTAGCACTGAATCTTCAATCAACTGGAAGCGCAACACTTCTGTGAAGAACGTAATCGCCTCATCATAGTCGCGAACGACCAAGGTCACCCGTGCGATGGACCGAGCCATAGACGCCCTCTCCTTTTCGTCGCTGGTGCGTTAGTCACGACGTTCGAAGATGTATTCTTCAACATCAGCACCTCGACCATGGGCAAAGCCAACATCTTCGCCAACGATCGCGAAGCCGCACTTCTCCAACACTCGCTGCGAGGCCAGATTGTCTTTCACAACGCGCGCATAGACGGGTCGATGTGTTACGATCTCTAGAAAGGATAGCAATGCGCGCGTCGCAACACCTTGCCCCCAAAAGGCTTTACCGATCCAATAGCCAATCGACTGCTGCCCTTCTAACTCAAAGCAGTAGATCTGTCCCGCGATAGCCTCTCCCAAGAGGATGGTCCGCTTGATGATGGCGGGGTTGCTTAGTAGCTTGTCCCAGTGTGCCATAAAGCCGGCCCGATCATCCGGATTGGGTGCGACAAAGGCCGCCATGTAGCGTGCCTCCTCATCATTCTCTTGTTCAAAGAAGATCGGCAAGTCGCTCTTGTACACATCACGAAGCTGCACTGCTGGATCATCAGACTTCATAGCATTCTCTCCCGATCTCATGTAGCGAATTATCCGCCAAGAGCATCAAAGCAGTCCTCAACTTGCACACAGTCGCAGGTCAACCCAGCTAGAAGCACTTGTTTGAGTCGGCGAACTTGTTCAAGCCGTTGCACTACTTCAGGCAGTTTGGACTCTGCCAGGTGCCGCCATCGCTCGGATGGAGGCTGTTCATCCTCCAAGCCGTCGATTAAGATTTTGATGTCATCCAGAGTAAAGCCCAAGCCTCGGGCCACCTTGATCATCTCCAGTCGAGCGACGATCTGGGGCAGATAGCGTCGTTGTCCGCTAACTCGCTGCGGTGGTGGCAACAGGCCAATGCTCTCGTAGTAGCGCAGCGTTGATGCAGGCAGGTCAACTTGTCCTGCGACCGCGCCAATGGAGAGGGTTTCCATCATGCAACACTTCCTTGACTTCAAGTCAACTTGAAGGAGTACAGTCCTACTATACCCAAATCAAGGAGCTTCTAATGCCTGAAACACCGATTGTTTGCAACATGGATGCGCTTGGCCCTGACGAACGCGCTCAGCACGAGCAGGTGACAGCGGCGTGGCAGTCAGCTATTCAAGAGACGGTCGAGCAGCCAAACGGCTATGCCTTTCGTTTTGAGGCTGACCGTGACCTCCTGATGTGCTTGGCTGAATTTGTCAGTCGAGAGCGCCTGTGCTGCCCCTTCCTCAGGTTTGAGCTTGTGCTAGAGTCGGACGGCACTGCGCTCTGGTTGCGTTTGCTGGGCGCTGCAGAGGTTAAAGCCTTCATCCAAACGAAGCTCCCTTAACGCTCAAAGATGGCTCTGAGAGCTTAAGGGTTGAAGAATCACGTCCGGTCCATATCGTTGCGGCCCCCCTGTTGGTCTAATAGCCAAGCTGAAGAGTCGCCTCGTGTAGGCGTTCAGGTGAGCCTAATAAAGTCACCTCATCCTTTAAGCGCAGCGGTGTATAGCCATTGGGTACAATCGACTGGCCATCGCGATTGACGGCGAGCAGCAAGACATCCACTGGCAAGCGCAGATCGCGCACCAATGTCCCGCTGATTTCCGGGTTGGTTATGGTAATCTGCACCAGTTCGTTGGTGGGGTCCGTGTGCAGCAAAAGGGCAGCCGACTGTGGGGCTCGGACCGCCTGCCCCAGTAGATTGACCATTGCAGAGGTTGGATCAACAAAGGTCGCCCCAAGTTCCCGAAACTCGGCTGCACGCGATAGATCGTTGAGCCGCACCACAATTCGGTCGACACCAAATTCTCGCTTGGCAATTTGACTGGCTTTCAGGTTCAAATCATCGTCAGACAGCATTGCAACCAATGCATCGGTATCCACAGACACAAGGTCTTTGAAAGACGCATGATCTATGTGCGTGATGTAGCAGCATTCTAAGCCGCCATTGGCCGCCGTCTCCACTTGGTTTTGGTCGACATCAGCCAAGGTGATCTCCCAACCATGGTCAGCCAGATAGCGACCCAGCGCCAAAGACTGTTCTTCGATGCCCAGAATCACGGCATCGCGTTTTTCGTCGCCTTGTCCCTTGTCTGGCTCGTAGGCTTCACCAATTTGCCGTAGGGCAGCCTTCAAAAAGAGCGGGCCGACAATTTCATTGAGTACTACCACAGAGATCACCAAGGTCGCAAAGGCATCACCTAGGGTAGGGAATTCCACCGCCACTTCACGGGCCAGACCAAGCGCGATACCCGCCTGTGTGATAAAGCCCATCCAGAAGCGCGAACGGAATTTGGCTGGTTCACCTGCCAGCAATCCACCTAAGTTCGAACCCAAGAAGATTCCCACCACGCGGATCACAAACAGCGCCAAAGCAACCAGAATCGTTGAGGTCAACACATCGAGCTTAAGTGAGACACCCGTCAGCGTGAAAAAGGCAATATAGACGAAGGGGCCGATTTCATGCAGGAGTTCATCAAAGTGCTGTCGCTGACTGGTGAAATTGGTGACAAAGAAACCGGCAATCATCGCCACCAGGATCGGCTCAATATGAATCTCAAAAGGGAAGAGGGCGTGAGAGATTTCAACCAATTGGACGGCCACCAGGAAAATCAAGAAGCCTATTGTCAGGATGAAGATGATCTTGGCTAATCGGGGTACCTTCAACGATAGACCAAGTTCTAGCAGCTTACCGGCTATCAGCCCGACAGCGGCTGCTGCTCCCAAATCGAGGGCAAGCAAGCCGATGAAGCTCAAGTCAAAACCTAAGCCCGTCAATAGAGCGCTGGCAATGGCTACAGCGATGGCGAATAGAATAATCCCAAACACGTCCATCATCACTGTGACACTCAGCACCGTTCGCGTGAAGGGGCCGCGTGCGTTGACCTCTCGCATCACAGCAATGGTCGAAGCTGGCGATAGGGCCAACAGGATTGTGCCACCCAGGATGGCTACAGCGATCCGGTTGGTCACATCCATGCCAGCCGTAAAGGGAATCAGCTCTGTCAGAAAGAACAGTGCAACCGAAGCAATAGTAAAAGTGATAAGAACGATCCCCAAAGTGTTGGACAACACCGCCCGCAAGCGTGATTCCAGCTCTTTAAGGTACAGTTCACTCCCCGCCACAAAGGCAATGATGCCGAGTGAGACCTCATCAATAAAACGTAGCTGATCACTCGCCCCTTCAGGCAACAAACCAAGAACAAACGGACCAGCTATCACACCAGCTAACAGATAGCCCGTGATATAAGGCAATTGAAACCGCGACAAGAACTTCCCGATTTGCCCTGCGGCAATTGCGATCAGGAAAAAGGCAGCGGCAAACACCACAACTGTCATAGAAACTCCCAAAAGTGGTTGGCATAAAATGGAAGAGCCAACGCCCACTTGCATCTAATCTCGTTTTTAGCAGATCATCTCTTTGACTTTAGATGCGAGCGTTTTAACTTTGTGAGTGTAGCAGAGTGGGCAGCCCGTCACAATCAACCGTGTTGGAGCTTGTCAGAAGGAAAGCGGTTCCATTCCAAAGCCTCAAGAAAATTTACAGTTTGATGATCACTACGTTGACCTTCCTTGGTAGCGTCTAAGAGACACAAATTGAAGATGACGAGGACAAACACCAATGCGCTACACGCCACTCATGTGGGCATTCAGCGGCCTGATTCTAGCAACGTTGGCATGCACGCAAACCAATGCTACCGTGAACCGGGCAGACGCAGACCCTATCGAGGTCGACTCTGTTGATGAAGCGTTCTTGCATTTTGAAGCTGCTGCCGATTACTCGGCCGAACTATCAGGGGCTGGGGTCGTCTTCATGGTAGAAGGCGACATCCTATTTGAAGACTATGCGAACGGCCATAGCCCAGACGACGCGCTCCACTTGTATAGTGGTACTAAGAGCTTCTGGTGCCCGGCCATTGCTGCTATGATTGAAGATGGCTATCTGACGTCTTACGACGATATCGCAGCCGATACATTAACCGAATGGCAGGGGGTCTCTCGCAAAGAAGACATAACAGTTCGCCATCTGCTAAATCTGTCCAGCGGTTTGGCGCAGGACATCACCGACTTGCAAGATGTTTGGGGCGACCCGGCAGCAGATAAATACGATCATGCACTGACGGTGCGGCAAGTAGCGGCACCCAATCAACGCTTCAGCTATGGCCCCAGCAACTACTTTGCGCTCGGAGCGCTTATGGACCGCCTGCTAGAGGATCAAGACCCACTCGAATATTTGGACACGCGGCTCTTTCAACCGCTTGGCATCAGCTATAGTGAATGGATCTCTGATGCGGTTGGCAATCCACATTTGCCCAATGGGGCCTATCTCACCGCACGCGATTGGCTCAGGTTCGGCGAATTTATGTTGGCGGGTGGGAAAGCCCCCGATGGCACCCAATTGGTCGACGCGGTTCTATTGGCAGAATGCATCGTGCCGAGCGAGGCGAATCCTGGCTATGGGATGACCTTCTGGCTCAACCAACCCGGCGGAGTCGATTGGTTGCGGAGCCGCTCTGGCGAGGATGGGTTCGTTTACTCTGGAGGGTATCCAGACCTCTACATGGCGGCAGGGGCGGGTGGCAACCGGCTGTATGTCATCCCCTCGCTCAATATGATCATCGTCCGTCAGTCGGATGTGGCTCTACGCGACGACGATTTTGAGGACGAAGCCTTCTTTGCCGCATTGTTCGGCAGGTAATGAGCTAGACTTCATAGCCAGTTGGGTGGCTCTGATGCCACTCCCAGGCGCTGCGTATGATGTCGGTGATGGTTGGAATAGAAGGCTGCCAACCCAATTCCGCTTGAATGCGTGATGAGTCCGCCACCAGACGAGCTGCATCCCCCGGACGGCGTGGAGTCACCTCTGCTGGGATGGGATGCCCCGTTATCGTACGCGCAGCGGCAATCACTTCCTTCACAGAGAATCCGCGCCCGGTCCCCAGGTTATAGGTCAGAAAGGGGCGCTGATCGTTCAAGGCAGCCAAGGCAGACAGGTGCGCCGAGGCCAAATCCACAATATGCACGTAGTCGCGGATGCAGGACCCATCCGATGTGGGATAGTCATCGCCATAAACGAAGATTTTCTCACGCTGCCCCAGCGCAACTTGCAAGACCAAAGGGATCAGATGGCTCTCTGGCTGATGGGCTTCGCCACGCCCTGGGATGGCGCCAGCTGCGTTGAAGTAGCGCAGCACAGCCACTTTCAAACCAAACACCACGTGATACCAATGCAGCATCCGCTCGACCATTAACTTCGTCTCGCCATACACACTGGACGGGCCCACTGGATCATCTTCACACAGCGGATCGTCCTTGCTCTGGTAAACACCCGCACTCGACGAGAAGACGATACGATCCACACCATGCCGTTGAGCGCAGTCAATCAAGTGAGCGCTACCAGTAACGTTATTGTGAAAGAAGCGGGTGGGGTCTTTCATCGACTCACCCGCTTCGATCAATGCGGCAAAGTGCAGTACGGCATCGTATACTTGAGCACCCATCGCGCGGTCAAGTTCGTCCTGACTCAAAATATCACCCCGGATGAAGCTTGCCCCCTGCGGTATAGCCGCACGATGGCCCTTACTCAAATTGTCGTAGATGGTAACTTGATGACCAGCTTCCAACAGAGCTTGAGCCACCATCCCCCCGATATACCCGGCTCCGCCGGTAACGAATACGTTCATCCTGTTATTTTCTCTTTCAATCGTTGCGCTTGTAGTGCTGTGTAGGCAAATCGCGCAGCCGCTGTGCCGCCGTCTCCGCGGTCAAATCACGCTGTGCTTCAGCCAGCATCTCGTAACCGACCAGAAACTTCCGCACGATCGCTGAGCGTAGTAGAGGTGGATAGAAATGAGCGTGAAGCTGCCAGTGCGCCTGATGTTCTTCAAAGCTGGGGGCGCCATGCCAGCCCATCGAGTAAGGAAACGACACCCCAAACAAGTTATCGTAACGGATCAACAGCGCCTTTAAAGTTTCAGCCAGGCTATTGCGCTCTTCGTCGGTGAGATCGGGGAGGCGCATGACATGTCGCCTGGGTAGCAGCAGCGTCTCAAAGGGCCACACCGCCCAATACGGGACAACCACCAGCCAGTGCGTGCTTGCGACTACAATGCGCTGCTCTGCCTGTGACTCATACGCTGCGTAATCTAGCAGCAATGGACGAGCATGCTCTTCAGTGTAGGAGCGCTGCTGTTGATCCTCGACAGCCGGGATGTTGGGGAGCCAGTCCCCAGCCCAGATTTGTCCGTGCGGATGAGGATTAGAACTGCCCATCATCGCGCCCTTATTCTGGAAGACCTGAACCCAGCGATACTGCTGGCTGAGTTCAAGCGTTTGATCCGCCCAGACATCAATGACGCGCCGAACCGCCGTATCGCTCAGTTCAGGCAGCGTAAGATCGTGGCGCGGTGAAAAACAGATCACCCGGCTTGTGCCGCGCACTGCTCGCGCTTGGATCAGGGAATGCGGTTGATGCGCCTGCTCTGGTCCTTCCGGCAGGAGAGCGGCATAGTCGTTGGTGAACACGAAAGTCGCCTCATAGTCGGGATTTATGGCGCCGCCAGCTCGCTCATTTCCAGGACAAAGATAACAGTTTGGATCATGCGGCGGAAGTTGGATCTGGGTAGGCTGCTCAACCTGACCTTGCCAGGGCCGCCGATTGCGATGGGGAGAGACGAGCACCCACTCTCCTGTAAGAGGATTGTAGCGACGATGAGGTTGATCGAATAGAGACAGCACGTGATCTACCTTAAACGAACAAGGAGCCGCGATTGCACGGCTCCATGATAGTCGTTCAGGAAGAGGTTCTCAAGAATTCGATCTAGTTGGCATTGACCTCAAAGGTCTCGTTAACATGCGCCACGGAACGCTGGATCAATTCGCGCAGCACATCCATATCCACGTCGTCAAGCTTCTTGACGTACAGACAGGCTTTGCCGGTTTTGTGCTTGCCTAATTTTTCCAGCAGGTCGTCGTATTCCTCAAAGCCAGACATAATGTAAAGCGTTAGCGCTGATTTACGCGGAGCGAAGCCGGTGATGATCGCATCACCTTCACGCCCACTCTCGTAAACATAATGATAGCTGCCAAATCCGACGATGCTGCTGCCCCACATGACCGGCTCATATCCGGTGATGTCCTTCATCAGGTCAACTAGGGCGAAGGCGTCCTGGCGTTTCTTCTCGGGTTCAACATTATTCAAGTATTCCGTTACATCCGTTGCTTCGGGTTGGGTCTTATTTGCTGCCATATTTGTCACCTTGCAGTTCTTCAATCAACAAACAGACCTTCTCGCGCCAGCTTAGGTTGGAATCAGACGCTGCAGCTCCTGCACAAAGGTATCTGGGTCAATAGGTTTGGGAAAGCAGGCATCGAAGCCAGCCGTGATGGCCTCTTCCGCGACAGAGCGAGAATGATAGGCCGTTACGGCTACCATTGGCAAATCTGCCGTGCGTGGATTACTGCGCAGATGCTTCAATAAATCCCAACCACTCATCCCTGGTAATGCTAAGTCGATCAGAATGACAGAGGGCATTTCGCTTTCCAGGATGACCAATGCTTCTTCCGCCGTTTCCGTCGTGGTATAGCTGATATTGTTGTGTTCGAGGATAATCTCCACGAGTTCTGCGTTGTCGGCGATGTCTTCCACCACCAAAGCGTGCCAATCTGACATAGTCATTCTTCTCCTCAGGCAAGGGCTTGGTTATACCCGCTGTTGGATGCGCTCCATCAAGGCATAGTCATCGTTGAAGACCGCCAACAGGTCTTCAAGGAAAGACATTGGGCTAAAGGGTTTGGAGATGTAATGATCAAATCCTGTCCGCAGAATTTCTTCCTTGTCGCCGCGCATCGCATGGGCTGTGAGGGCTATAACCGGGATCGCAATCAACTCCGGATCTGTGCGCATCTGATGAAGGGCGGTCCAACCATCCATCACGGGCATAGAAATATCCAACAGCACAAAAGTGGGGCGGAAGCTTTCAAGCATATCCAAACAAGCCCGGCCATTGCGCGCAGTGTGGACTTCGGCCCCATAGGACTCTAGCGTCAATACCACCACTTCGAGACTGTCTGGGTGATCGTCAACGGCTAAAACCCGCCAGTTTGCCACGTCATCTCGGGTGATCATGCGGTGACACCCTCCAGATTCTGTGACTCAGGCACCGGCTTATAGGGCAGCTTGACGACAAAGGTGGATCCTTCTTGCAAGGTGCTGGTCACTTCGATGCTTCCGCCCATTGCAGCGACCAATTCTTTGGTGATCGCCAGGCCCAATCCGGTACCGCCAAAGGCCCGCTTTGACGATCCATCGACTTGCCGGAAGGGGTCAAAGATATATTCCAAGGCATGGGGTGGGATGCCAATTCCAGTATCACGCACGGTGATAATCCAGGTCAGATCATCCTTGCTCGATGTCAAACTGACCTGTCCGTCCTCAGTGAATTTGAGCGCATTGGAAACCAGATTGGTCACGACACGACGCACCTGGAATTGATCGCCGACAAGCTCGTTCGGTAGGTCATCGGCAAGGTCCAGGACGAACGTGAGTTGTTGTTTTTGAGCGATACCAGCCAGCTCACTGTGGATATTGTGTAGCAGTTCGGCTGGCGAGAAAGGCTTATTGACAATCTCGACCCGGCGCGCCTCGATCTTTGCCAGGTCCAGCACGTCGTTGATCATCTGGAGTAGGTCCCGGCTGTTCGCATGGACACGCTCCGTCATGTGGCGGGTCTTGTCACTCAACTCCGCGCCACCCATTCCAGCTAGCATAATCTCCGTGAATCCAATAATGGCATTGAGGGGAGTGCGCAACTCATGCGACATCGTTGCTAAGAATTCACTCTTAACGCGGTTGGCGTCCTCAGCCACTTGTCGAGCCACTACCAGGTCTGCATTGGCCTTCTTCAAGGCGGTGATATCGTGGAGCAGCAACACCCGTCCGGTTAGCTCACCTTGCCGATTGCGCAGCGGGGTGATGATTAAGTCGAAGGTGAAGGACTCACCTTGGAGGTCTAGCGTGATCTCATCTCTGGCATGGTCGGACGCTCGATAGCGTTCAATGAGTTCCGACTCACCACTAATAATCTCAGTAACCGGTTGCCCCAATACCTCCCCAGCCGGCCGCCCAATAAGCTTCAGCGTGGCCGGGTTCGCTTCGACAATGCGCGCATTGCGATCCAACACAATCACCGCATCGGTTAACGTATCGATCACAATATCCTTGGCCACCGGCACGATGTCGATCAGCCGGTAGCGATACATGCTCCACCCATAGGCCAAGGTTGATACAGTAAACGCCAGAGCCGTCAGATCGACGTAGGGAGGCAGCGGGCTCAGTTGAAAAATGAAGATGGCATTGGCAAACCAGGGAGTAAAGGTCCCGATGAGCAGCAGCAGCGCCTGTCCACGATACAAATCTCTCGACCGGATCAAGGTTTCGATCAAGAAAATGGCAGCAATCAACAGAAGTATATAGGAGTAAACAGCATGCACCCAAAACGCTGGCCCCAACGTATAAGACAGCGTATTTAGCCCGCCCTCCGTCATCAATAAAGGCTCACCCCACAGGCCGTGCAGGGGATTGCTGATGATCGCAATGATTGTCAGCACCGGCATGATAAAAAGGTAACCAACGTTGCGCCGGGTAACCCACTGGTCACGCCCTGTGTATTGCAAAATAAACACAAGCCAGGCACTCGGCACCGTCACGATGCCGACGAACATGAGCGCATTCAGGATGACTTTGGTGGAGAAGGGCACAACCGTTAAACGCGCTGCATTTGCAAGAGACCATAACGCGATTGCCAGCGCCAGAATCGAGAAGGCGGCTACACCCACACCGGGCCGCTTGCGCCAGATTACATAGGCCAAGAAAAGAGCGATGATCCCTGCGCCAAAAGTTACCAATGCATAAGGGGTGAATTGCAGCATACTCGCTACCTATCCCACTAGATCGTTGCACCAAGCCACACTGGGATAGTAAATCCAGATGCTAATCTACGCAAATCCCTGCTGCAAAGACTCCCAATGCATAAGGATTGAATTGCAGCATATCTGCTACCTCTTCCGATAATTGTTACCTGAAAATCAGACCTTGACAAACTTCAGAACACTCACTATATTTAAATTCAAATTCGCCATACAAAAGATAAAATTTTGTGATACCTAATTCTGAATACATGGATCAACTAACTACGGTGATAAGCTTATGCCAACTCAAAACACTCAGCTCCTTGTAATGTTATTCATCATGGCTGCCTTGCTCAGCGCCTGCGCAGCTGGCAGTTCAGCTAATCCTGCCAACGACGCGCCTGAAGCCGACAGCAATGCCATCTTTCAGGCCGCTCCACTTTCACCTGAGGACCTCCAAGCTCGTGAAGTGCGCGAGGATGCTGTCTTTCGTATCGTAACGACCACCACCCAAGCTACCGATCTGACGAGCATTCTTGCAGAAGGGGTCGAAGATCTGGAGATTTCCGCACTGATGGGGGCCGGTGTTGACCCGCATCTCTATCAGCCGACTGAGTCTGATGTAGAAGCCATGAATCAGGCCGACATGGTTATTTACAGTGGGCTGCATTTGGAAGGTCAATTCGACGCGGTGTTCGAAGCGCTCAGCGCACAAGGTGTCTTGATCTACAGCCTATCACGCCCAGTCAAGGAGGCCGGCTTCGTGATTGGCGCATTCGATGTCGAGACTGAGCAGCTCGGCGCCGATGATCCACATTTCTGGTTTGACCCTCGTAACTGGGAACTGACCACACAAGACCTGGCCGAGACCTTTGCCGCGCTCGACTCGGAGAACGCCGAAATCTACCTGGGCAACGCCGAAGTCTACAGTGCACAGTTGCAAAGCCTCTATGATTGGGCTGACAGTGGGATGGGTGGAGTTCCAGGCGGACAGCGTTACCTGGTAACCTCTCACGATGCCTTCCAATACTTTGGTGCAGCCTTTGGCTGGCGCATGGCCGCCATCCAAGGCTTGAGCACGGAAGACGAGGCAGGCGTGGGTGATATCCAGAACACGGTCGATTTCGTGATCGACAACAACATTCCAGTTCTATTCGTTGAGAGTAGCATTCCGCCCGATACCATCGAAGCTGTGCAAGAAGCCATTGAAGCTGAGGGCGGCAGTGCACGCGTCGGCGTTCGTGAGTTGTACTCAGATGCAATGGGCGAGCCGGGCACCTTTGGTGGCACTTATACCGGGATGATCGCTGAGAACGTTTATACCATCTTGCAGTCGTACCGCTGTGCTGGTGTTGACCTGACCATACCAGAGTGGCCCACTGACCTGCAACCAACACCGCCCGACGATCTTATCAACGTGGCGTGTGAGTAGCGTCGCCCAGCCTGCTATCATCAAGTTGAAACTGATGCATGAGAGGGCCTCCCTCAAGTCTGGCCCTCTCAGACATTATGGAGTGTGCAGTTATGTCCAAAGCAAATCGGCAGCAGCAGGATGTACCGCATAGCCAAGCGCTCGTCATCGATGACCTTACTGTTGCCTATAACAGTAAGCCCGCGATCTGGGACATTGACCTGAACGTCCCAGAGGGGGTGTTGATGGGCATTGTCGGGCCTAACGGAGCAGGCAAAAGTACCTTGATCAAAGCGAGCCTGAATCTGATCCCACGTGCAGCAGGCACCGTCCGCTACTATGGCAAGCCTTATGATCAGGCACGCAGCCTGGTGGGTTATGTCCCACAACGAGGCAGTGTCGATTGGGACTTCCCTACTTCGGTGGTCGATGTTGTCATGATGGGTCTGTATGGCAAGCTCGGCTGGTTTCGGAGGCCAGGGCGCAAGGAGCGTGAGTTGGCCATGTATGCGCTCGAACAGGTCAGTATGCAGGATTTCGCCGAGCGCCAGATCAGCCAGCTATCAGGGGGGCAGCAGCAGCGCACCTTCCTCGCACGTGCACTTGTCCAGGACGCTCAAATTTACTTTATGGATGAGCCTTTTGCCGCCGTTGACGCCGTGACGGAGCGAGCAATCGTCGCCATCTTGCGCGAGCTGCGTGCCCAGGGCAAGACGGTCATTGTCGTTCATCATGACCTGCAGACGGTAGAAGAATACTTCGATTGGGTCACCCTATTAAATGTCGAGGTGGTGGCCAGTGGCCCCACTCTGGAAGTCTTTACAGCCGATCATCTCCAGCAAACTTATGGTGGCCGCGTGTCCTATTTGCACGAAGCAGACATTGCACTCGGCTAGGAGAAGATCATTATGACAAGCTTGGCCGCAGAGAATCGGCGTGTGTGGGGCCTGATTGCTTTGATCACCTTGCTGGCAATCTTGTTTGTGCCTTTCAGTCAATTTGCTCTTGGCGTGCGCTATACCTACACTCTGCGCATTGTCTCGCTCGGCGGTGCCCTACTGGGCATTGTCAGTGGAGTGCTGGGCTGTTTCGCCATCCTGCGCCAGCAAAGCCTGATGGGAGACGCCCTCTCCCATGCGGCCTTGCCGGGAGTCGGGATCGCTTTTTTGCTGGCGGGCCGAGAACTTGGCGTCTTGTTAATCGGCGCGGGAATAGCCAGTTGGCTGGGGGTCCAGTTCATCCGAGCCGTCACCCGCACGACTCGCATCAAGCAAGACGCCGCGATGGGCATCGTATTGGCGTCCTGGTTTGCAGCAGGCATTGCGCTGTTGGCCTACATTCAAGGCCGCTCTGACGCTAGCCAGGCCGGGCTGGACAGCTTCATCTTTGGGCAAGCGGCTGCGATCGTCGAAGGGGATATCCAGTTGATCGCTGGCGTTGGCCTCGCATCTTTTGTAATCCTGGCGGCGTTTTGGAAAGAGTTCAAGCTGATCACGTTTGACCCGCAATTTGCGAGTGCGAACGGTTTTCGGGTTGCTATTCTCGACACACTGCTATCGACCTTGATTGTCGTCGCGATTGTGTTGGGCCTCCAGTTGGCAGGCGTCATTTTGATGGTTGGAATGCTGATCGCCCCAGGCATTGCCGCACGCCAGTGGACCAACAAACTCAATCAGATGATCATCCTCGCGGCGGTCTTTGGTGCCTTTGCCGGGGGAACTGGCGCCATCGTCAGCGCCATCGACACGGACGTCCCGACCGGCCCCATGATTATTATAGTGGCCTTCTCCTTGGTTTTGGTGTCGATCGCCTTCGCCCCAGGACGCGGGCTACTCTGGAGCTGGCTGCGTGCCCAGCGCGATCGCCGCCGGTTCGCGGCACAAACCATGCTGCGCCACCTCTATCGTTATGCCACCCAGCACGGCGGTCCAGATGCGCCCGTTCCCTGTGAGTTCGTCCTTGGGGTAGGCGGCAGCGCCGCCACCATTGGGCTGGAGCAACTACGCCAACGTGGCTACGCCGACGGAGATGATCAGTCTTGGCAGCTTACTTCGATGGGGATCGAAGCTGCCCAGGAAGATGCGCATAACCAGAGCCTATGGGACACCTATCGTCAATACAGTGACGAGCTCAACCTCCCGATGGTTCGTGAAGACCGACAGGAAGATAATCACAGCCTGCTGCCCGGGGAAGCAGTACAAAAACTCGAACAGAAACTCGAAGGACCACAGATCTGATGTTTCAGCTCGAACAAGTGCTGATCGAAATCTTATTGATCGTCCTCAGCCCAGAGCAGATCAACCTCTTCCTGCGCGATCCCCAGACGACGGCCACCATTGTCGGCGGATTGATCGCGATTTCTGGTGCCCTGCTGGGGTCCTTTTTGCTGCTGCGGGGGATGGCACTGACCAGCGACGCCATTAGCCATACCGTTTTGTTGGGTATCGTCACAGCTTTTATCGTGATGACAGCCGTATTCGGTCTGGAACCCGATCT
>JAADYZ010000366.1 GCA_010092775.1 Chloroflexota bacterium | reverse complement strand
GCGGGGGTTGCGTCGTACCCGACACTGCTCTATGAATACAAGGGGCAGCGGATGCTGATTGCGCGAGGTTACCTTGCGCCAGAGGAAGCGGTGGAACGGGTCGCGTTGCAGCGGCGCGGTGCGCAGACTGCTCCGTAGCGCAGAGCAATGAGCAGAGGCCGGACATCGACGAAAGCGCGCCAGAGCAGGTGATGTGCCCTGGCGCGCTGCGCTGTTTCAGTTGGGAGTCGCGCTGATTAGCGACGTCCGCCCGGTCCGGTCATGCCAAAGACGCTCGGCGGGAGTTTGAAGCCGTGCGATTCAAGCCGACTGCTGAACTTGGGCCGCACACCGGTGGGGACAAGCTCCGTGATGTACTTGCCATCTGGTCCTTTGCCTTTGATGTCGAGCTTGAAGATGTCCTGCAACACGACGGTATTGCCTTCCATCCCCTGCACTTCGGTGATGTTGGAAACTTTGCGCTGCCCGTCTTCGAGGCGGGTCTGCTGTACAATCAGGTCGACCGCCGACGAAATCTGCGCCCGGATAACATCGATGGGCATGTCCATGCCCGCCATCATCGACATCGTTTCCATACGAGCGATCGCGTCACGCGGCGTGTTGGCGTGGAGGGTGGTGAGCGAGCCGTCGTGACCAGTGTTCATCGCCTGGAGCATGTCCAGCGTTTCGCCGCCACGACACTCACCGATGACCACCCGCTCGGGGCGCATACGCAGCGAGTTAATCACCAGGTCGCGAATAGCAACACGCCCGGAGCCGTCGATTTCGGCGGGCTTGGCTTCGAGCCGCACCACGTGGTCCTGCGAGAGCTGTAGCTCGGCGCTGTCCTCGATAGTGACAATGCGCTCGTCGGAGGGGATGAAATTGGAGAGCACATTGAGCAGTGTGGTCTTCCCGGAGCCAGTACCGCCAGAGACGACGATGTTCAGGCGACTGACCACGCAGGCTTCGAGGAAGCTGGCCATCTGCTCAGTCATTGATTTGAAGTTGATCAGGTCTTTCACCGTCAGCTTGTTCTTGCTAAACTTACGAATGGTGATCGTTGAGCCGTCGATGGCACACGGCGGGATGATCGCATTCACACGACTGCCGTCGGGCAGGCGGGCGTCCACCATTGGCCACTTGCGGTCGATGCGCCGTCCGAGCGGGCGGATAATGCGGTCGATCACTTTCAGCACGTGATCATCGTTCGCAAATTTTATATCGGTCAGGGTAATCTTGCCTTTACTCTCGACATAGATCATATCCGGGCCGTTCACCATAACCTCAGTCACATCTTCCCGTTCGAGCAACGGCTGGATCGGGCCAAACCCCATGAGTTCGCCGGTCACCATCTGGTAGAGTTGTTTGACTTGTGCGTCCGAGAGCTGCATGTTCGACTGGCGATACAGATGCGCAAAGCGCTCCTGGATCATCTTGTCCGTCTCGGGCGAGTGGGTCAGTTGGGTCTGCGCGCCGAGTGATGCCTGGATGCGGTCCACGATCCAGAGCGAGAATTCGGCCAGCTTTTTGGTCATCGCTGCGCCGCTTTCGGCGATGACCTCGCCTCCGCTACTGCCTGGGGCAACAGGCGCTCCGCTTGTGGCAGGTGGGGCAGGCTGCTGTGGTTCCGGGACCTGCTCAGCCCCTGGTGCGTTGCGTCCAAGTTTTTTTAGCATATCGCTCCTCTTTCAATCAGGGTCAGGTGAGTTTCACAAAGTATGCTTCACAGGCCCGGTCGAGCAAGTCCCGGCTCATCTCGGGCTTGATGCCACGATATTTCGCTTCGTCGAGAATCTGGTCACACAGGTCACGGGGGTGGCAGGCCCGCAGGTCGCGCCCGGTTTTCATATAGTGTTCCTGGATCAGGTAGCGCAGCCCTTCATCGCTGTAAGGAATATTCTTGCCTTTGGTGACCAGTTTGAAGATTTCGCGGAATTCATTGGGCGAGGGGTTTGGCACCTCGATTTTGTGCCGAATACGGCGCAAGAACGCATCGTCTACCAGGTCACTTGGGTCAAGGTTGGTCGAGAAGACGATCAGCACGTCAAACGGCACTTCGATCTTTTTGCCGGTCTGGAGGGCGAGGTAGTCTTCGCGCTTTTCGAGCGGCACAATCCAGCGGTTGAGCAGGTCGGCGGGGCGGGCTTGCTGGCGACCAAAGTCGTCGATGAGGAACAGGCCGCCGTTTGCTTTGAGCTGGAAGGGTGCTTCGTAGACCCTGGAGATCGGGTCGTAGATCAGCTCCAACTGGGCCAGCGTGAGCTCGCCGCCGACGGTGACGCGGGGGCGTTTGCAGACCACCCAGCGCGCATCGGGGTAATATTCGGGTATGTTGCTTGCTGCGCCAAAGCCGCCATCCGTGTCGCCAGACTGCGCTTCATTTGAGGCAAGGACCCGATGGTTCAGCGGGTCGAAGATTTTGATAATCTGACCATCGACTTCGACTGTGTAGGGGATGAGGACATAGCCACCGAGCAAGGCTGCCAGTCCGTCGGCAATAGTCGTCTTGCCATTTCCAGGCGGGCCATAGAGGAAAAGCGAGCGGGCTGAGTTGGCCGCAGGGCCAATGCGATCGAGCATGCGGTCGCTGATGACAATGTGGCCGAACGCCTGCCGGATGGCCGGTTTATCGACGATCATATCGGTAATCGACTGCTTTTTCACCATATTAACGTAGGCATCGAGGGGCACTGGAGCCGGACCGACGTACTGCGACCGTTCGAGCACTTCGTTCACTTTGAGCCGACCTTTGGTGGCGATAACGTACTGGAACGAACGCGGGCTGAAGCCGCCTTCTGCGCCGATGATGTCGATGTATTCTTCAAGTTTGAGGAATTCAAGCACCTTGTCAATGATGTTCAGGAACGGCAGCTTGATCATCTGCTCGAGCTTCTGGCCGGTGATCGTCCCCTGAAAGTAGATCGTCTTGAGCACCAGGTCGGTCAGGAAGCCCATATTCAGCCCCGTCTCCTC
>JAADYZ010000007.1 GCA_010092775.1 Chloroflexota bacterium | reverse complement strand
GGCCCTCTCCCCGGATGGGCGTTATCTGGCGCTCGCCGGGCCGCTCACATTGACCGTCTACGATCTAGCGACGATGACTGAACTGTGGCAAACCGACATGCGCGGTCTGCGGCTGACAGATGTGATCTTCTCCTTCGACGGCGCCCAGGTCATCAGCAGCCACCAAGAGGCGAGTATCGGGGTGGTGATCCGCGATACCTTGACCGGTCAGCTTGAGCGCGTTGTTGATCGTCAAGACTTCGGAGCGTCATCTGTCAGCAGCGAACCGGACGGGCCTGGGCTGGCCCTCTCCGGGGCCAACACGCCCACATTGATCAACAGCACGACTGGCGCTGCCTTGTGGCGGGGCGAAAACAGCACCTTCGATGTCGCCTTTCACCCCAGCGGCGACCAAATCGCGGCCATCTTCTCCGACGGCGATGCTGCCTTGTTCGATGCCACGACCGGTGAGTTGACCCAGAAACTACGCCGCTTCCCCTTTGCCAGTGGTCGTCTACGCTGGTCGCAGGATGGGCGCTACCTAACGGCAGAAGCCATCCTCGGCAGCGAGATCGCCTTGTGGTCGTTTGCCCCCGATGGGGGCAATATGCTTGTCGGCACCTTTCTCGGCTCGGCGGTGGCCTGGCTGCCCGATCAGAACCTGATGTGGGTCGGCTTGGACGCCGGCAGCATCGTTCAGCGCGCCCCCGAACAAGCAGACGTCACCCCATTGGGGATGAACGCCGGGGCAGGTGTGCGCCACCTGGCCCTCTCGGCGGATGGCAGCATCCTGGTAGCAGCGAATGAAACGGGGCGCGTCCAGATTTGGGACGCGAACACGCGCAGCCTTGACGGCACCATCGACACATTCTATGCACCAGATCTACGCACGATGGACCTGTCGAACGATCAGATCGTCGCTGGCACCGACACCGGCCAAGTCATCACGTGGCCGCTTGACGGGCCGCCACAGCCCATAATCCGTGAAGGGCACAGCGTCCCGGTTCGCGATGTACGCTTCTCCCCTGATGGATCAATCATCGCCTCGCTTGGTTGGGATGGGCGAGTGGTGTTGTGGCCGGTGAATGGCCTCCTGCCTCTGGAGGTGATCACCGTTGACACTGTAGCCGAGCGACTGCGCAACGCAGGTGCCAACAGCTTCGACATCGTGGGCATGATGCGGACCGAACGTATTTCGTTCATGGGTTGGGGCCCCAATAACCAATCGCTGTGGTTGGCCACGCCGAGTGCGGTCGTCTATTTGGACGCTGCAGGTGGTGCTAGCATCCTGAACGCACCCAGCCCCATATCTGCGATGGACACCGACCTGATCCAGGGCGTCCCATCGGCGGTGATCGGCACATCCGAGAGCGAGACCCTGTTTATTGTCCGCCCTGACCCTTTTGAGCGCATTACTGAGGTGCCGAACGACGATGATGATGAGGCCGACTATGCTGTTCAGTTTGTTCGCTGGACAGATGACGGGCGGCGGGTAGCCACCTTGACTGAGCGCGGGCTGACCATCTGGAGCACCCAGGGTGGCCGGCTCTACAATACGGATAGGCCACTGCGTCAACCATTGTTGTGGATCGATGACACGATTTGGGGCGTCGATACCAGCGCCGGGACTCCGACAATCACGGTGATCCCCCTAGACCAGCCGGTGACCGACGAGGCTTTCTCACCAGAGATTGTGTTGTCGGGACATATCGACAGAGTCACCGATTTAATGCTCAGCCCCCAAGGGGGTCAGATTCTCTCCGCGAGCGAAGACGGCACTATACTGGTTTGGACGCTGCCTGAGATTGATGCGCCCTAACTAAGGGCCTGTGCTATACTCGCGCTACGGTCCTCGCTAAGCCCAACGGAGACGACTATGCAAACCATCATCGGCGTCGATCTCGGTGGCACCCTGATTCGGGCAGCCCAGTTTGACACCGCTCTGAACATGAAACAACGTTTTGAACAGGAAACGCGCGCAGAAGAGGGGGCCGATGCCGTTATCGACCGCATCGTAGAGACCATCAACAAAGTGATGCCAAATGACAAAGACAGCTTGTTGGGTATCGGTCTGGCTTCGCCAGGCCCGCTGGATGCCCGGGCTGGTGTCATCATCGAGACGCCCAACCTGCCCTTTCACAATACGCCAATTGTCTATCTATTGGAACAGGCCTTGGGCTGCACGGTCTGGATGGGCAATGACGCTGACCTGGCCGGGCTGGCAGAGTACCAGCTTGGGGCAGGGCGCGGCTCGACGGTGATGGTTTACATGACGATCAGTACCGGCATCGGCGGCGGCATCATCATTGATGGCAAACCCCTCAGCGGCAATGGACTGGCCGGTGAGATTGGTCACATGGTCGTTGACCCCAATGGCCCCTTGTGCAACTGTGGCCACCCGGGCCACCTCGAAGGCATTGCAGCCGGTACCTCGATCGCCCGCATCGCTCGTGAACGCATCAAAGCAGGAGCCGACAGCCTGATCAACGAAATGGTCAGCGGCGACATGACTGAAGTGACCTCCAAGGTGGTTGGCGATGCGGCCAAACGGGGTGATGCCCTGGCCATCGAAATTATCGAAAACGCCGGTTGGCATATTGGTCTCAGCATCTCCTCGCTGATGATGCTGCTCAACCCGGATAAGTTCGTTTTGGGCGGCGGTGTGACCAATACGGGTGAGCTCCTGTTCGAGCCGATCCACAAAGCAATTGAGAAATACACCATCCATCCCCGCTACTACGAGAAGGTTCCGATTGTACAGGCCGAGTTGGGCGGCGACATCGGCCTTTATGGTGGGGCAGCGCTTGTCAAAGCGATGCAATCCTGAGATCTGATGAATCATTCCAAAGCAAGGGGGCTGCGGGCCATCGCGGCGATGTTTGATTTAGCACGGCAGGCCGGACGCCCTGCCTTTCTCCCTTTTTTCCCGATGGGTTATCCTAGCCCGGAAGCCTCGCTTGATGCGATACGGACCCTGGCCGCTGCCGGTGCCGATGGATTTGAGATTGGCGTTCCCTTCAGCGATCCACTGGCTGACGGACCAACTATTCAAGCTGCGACCCAGATCGCCCTTGAAAAGGGTATGACCGTCCCTAAGGTGCTGGCGTCGATCAAAACGCTGCGCGCAGAGGGCCTGACACAGCCGATCCTGTTGTTCAGCTACGTCAATCCGCTGCTGGCTTATGGCATTGATGAACTCATCGCCGCTGCCAATGCCGCCGGTGTGGACGGCTTAATCATTCCCGACCTACCACCGGAGGAGGCTGACCTGTTCGCAGGGGCCTGTGACGAGCACGGGATGGCACTGGTGTTCTTTCTCGCCCCCACCAGCAGTGACGAGCGAGTCAGGCTGGTGGTTAACCAGGCTCGCGGCTTCATATACGTCCTCTCACTAACCGGGGTAACGGGCGCGCGGCGCGACCTTCCACCAGACTTATCAGACTTTCTGGGGCGGGTGCGTGTCCAAGCCGGATCAACGCCCCTGGTGTTGGGGTTTGGAATCAGCCAGCCCGAGCATGTGCGCAGCATCGCGCCGCATGTCGATGGATTCATCGTCGGGAGCGCGCTGGTGAAGGCCGCTGCTGCCGGCACAGACTCGCTGCATGAGCTGGCTCTACGCTTACGCCATGCAACATATGAGGAAAGCTAAGCTATGAATCACGACGACCTGCTCGATCATCTGTTGACATTGCCCACCGTCTACGCGCCAAGCCTTTCGCCTGATGGCCGATGGGTAGCCTACATCTGGTACCGAGTCCACAAGAACATGGATGTCTTTGTCGTGCCTAGCGATGGGTCCGCAGCACCGCTTGCCTTGACCCACACAGCACAGGCCACTCGACTAGTGAGTTGGCTCACCGATTCGTCCGGCGTGATTGTCAGCGAAGATCAAGACGGTGATGAGCGCGACCAATTATTCCGGGTCGATCTGAATCAGCCTGAAACAATGCACCCCTTGACAGAAGCCCAGCCACCTTACTTCATTCGAGGCGGCGAGATGCATCCTAATGGACGCTGGCTTGTGTATGGCATGAATTTCAACCCGGCGCTCGCACAGCCAATCGAGCCGACTTGGATCGTCCGCCACGATCTGCAAAGCGGCGAGCGCAAGGTTCTAGCCAAGCCAAGCGAGGCCGGTTGGACCCGACCCCGCCTAAACAAAGCAGGCAGCCAGATTCTTTATCCGCGGAACGATCTACATCCTTCGGGGCGGCAGTTGTGGCTGGTTGACATAGACGGCGAGGAAGACCGTGAGCTGTTGAATCTGGGAGAGGCCGTCAAGATCTACGCCAACTGGCACCCCATCGGAGGGCAGGTCGTCTTCATTAGCGAAGCGACCGAGCCGGGGAAGAAACAGGATCACATCAGCCTGGGCATGTTGAATCCCCATACAGACGAGATTCGCTGGCTGATCGATGACCCTGCGCGGCAAATCGAAGAATTCGAGGTGACCAATGAAGGGCTCATCGTGGTTGATGAGGTGATCGACGCGCGCCATCGCGTTACGGTCCTACACCCAGAAGGCGAAGAAGTTGCCCGCTTCCCGACGCTGCCCGGCAATCTGATCCCCTTTGGGCAGGCGGCGGATGGGGCTTGGCTGGCCACCTACTATTCTGCGGATTGGCCGCCCGAAATCCTGCGCATTCAAGGCGAGGTGAGCAGCGTGGACGACCTCACCTCCTTGACGAAAGTCTGGGAGCGCACGGCCCTGAGTGCCGACCAATTGGCATCTGCCGAGGATTTCCGCTGGCAGTCCGCTGATGGCACCCCCCTACAGGGATGGCTCTACCGAGCTGAGCCAAACCCCAGGCGGGCCATTCTCTATGTTCACGGGGGGCCAAGCGCCCACTCTGAGGAGCGCATCTCGCCACAGCTTCAGTATTTTGTCGCGCGCGGCTTCAACGTGCTCGATGTGAACTATCGCGGCAGCACCGGCTTTGGCCATTCCTTCAGGGAGGCGATCAAGATCAAGGGCTGGGGTGCCGATGAACAAGCCGATATTCGGGCCGCCGCCGAAGCGCTGATCGATTCCGATCTAGCTGAGGCAGGTAAGGTCGGCATCACAGGGACCTCTTATGGCGGCTACAGTGCCTGGTGGCAAATCACCCGGACGCCAGCCGAGATCATCGGTGCCGCTGCCCCCATCTGCGGCATGACCGATCTGGTGGTGGATTACGAGACTACCCGCCCCGACCTACGCGGCTACAGTGAGGAAATGCTCGGTGGCAGCCCACAAGATGTACCAGAACGTTACCAACAGCGTTCGCCGATCAACTACGTACAGCATATCCAAGGGAAGCTGCTCATTGTGCAGGGTGCCCAAGACCCCAACGTCACCCCGGCCAACCTGCGCCAAGTCAGTGAGCGCCTGCACGAAAAGGACATCACCTATGAGGAACTGCTCTTCGAGGATGAAGGTCACGGTATCCGCAAGCCTAAGAACCAGCGCATCCTGTACAAGGCCCTGGCCGACTTCTTTGAACGCGCCTTCGAAGCCAGCTAGCCGTCCTGCAGAGGGGAGCCAAGAAGGGCACATGTCACGGTCTAGCCGACCAGGAGCAGCGCCAGTTCAAAATAGATCGGCAGTCCAATGACCAGGTTGAAGGGGAACGAGATCACCAATGGGGCGGTTAGATAATAACCCGGATTTGCGTCAGGCAGATTGGCCTGGACCACTGCCGGAGCTGTGATGAAGGAGGCACTGGCCGCCAACACACCCATAATCATGCTGCCACCGACTGACAGCCCGATCCAACTGCCCAGCCCGGTTCCCAACAATCCATGCAAGAGCGGCATCACGACACCGAAAGCCAACAAAAAAGGCCCAGCGTCGCGCAGGTCGCTCAGGCGTTTGCCGACAACCGTCCCCATATCGAGCAGGAAGATCACCAAAACGCCTGGAAACAGATCGACAAAGAAGGGGGCAACCTGGCTGGCACCAACCGCGCCAGAGGCATAGCCGATCAATACGCCGCCGCCTAACAACAACATGCTCTTGCCCGTCAACGCGGAGCGCAGCACATCCCCGACCTGTGCCGACTCGCTGAGACGAGCATTGGCAATCAGCAAGGCGACCGCCACCGCGGGCAGTTCCATCAACACGTACATGGTCGGCATAAAACCTTCGAAGCCCTGGCCGACCTCCGCCAAGAAAGTCACGCAGGCGCTCAGGGTTGCCGCGGATACCCCACCATAATGTAAGCTGATTGCTACACTGTTGACTTCATCAAATCGGCCAAAGTAGTGTAGAATAAGATACGACCAGACCGGTATCCCCGCTCCGATTAGCGCGGCGACAATGGCTGCCAACCCGAAGTCGGCCATTGTTGTAGAGGCTAGATCAAAGCCACCTTTCAAGCCGATCGCAAAGAGCAAGTAAATCGAGATAACGCTGTATACCTGGCGTGGTATGGAGAGGTCTGTTTTCACGATCACGGCCAGCACACCCAGGATAAATGCCAAAACCATCGGGGACAGCAGATTAATGCGGATCACGTCGAGTAGTGCCATTGGTAGGCCTCCTTTGCGGGATTCAGCATTCGGAAGGATAGTCGGCAGGGTCGCCCCTGTCCACTTTCCATTCGATGCGCTGTGAGAGAATCTAGTTCGCTCGTGTGTAACGATTAATCTTGCCGCTATGGTCCTTTTTTGCTACACTGTCCATCCTGAAGAGGGTTCATGTCAGCCAATTGTGATACAAATTCCCGACCATCCCATCCATCAGATATGGTCCCCTTCAAGCCAGAGGAGCAATAGAATATGGCTACGCCACAACTACTACTTGTAGATGATGACATCAGTGTCGTGCTGCTCACACGGACGATGCTGGAAGGACAGGGCTTCCGCATCTTGGAAGCAAACGACGGCGAAACCGCCCTCGATGTGCTGAAGAGCAACAAGATCGACCTGATCGTGCTGGATGCAATGATGCCCAACATGGATGGGTTCTCGGTGGCCCGGCAAATTCGAGAAAACCCCAACACGGCTGACATTCCCATCCTGATGTTTACGTCGATGGGGCTCATTGATGACAAAGTGGCCGCCTTCGAGGCAGGAGTCAACGATTTCATTCAGAAGCCAGTCCACCCCAAGGAACTGGTCGCACGCATCAAAGCTCTGCTCGCCAAAGGGGACGCGGCCAGCGGAGACGAAGCCTAACACGCTAGACGACAATCGTGACTTCTACTTCGCCGGTTATCCAATTGATGGCAAGCCTGCTGTGGCAGGCCAAGTATGGCGTCATTTTCAGCGGAGCCGGTATCAGCACCCGATCCGGCATTCCCGACTTTCGCAGCCCAGACTCGGGATTATGGGCGAAATACGATCCACGCGAGGTGGCGTCGATCGGCGGGTTTGTACGTCATCCAGAAGCCTTCTACGAGTGGATACGACCACTCGCACGCACCATTTGGGATGCCCAACCGAATGGCGCACACCAGGCCACTGCCTGGCTCCAACAGCAAGGCCACATCAAGCACATCATCACGCAGAACATCGACGGCCTGCACCAAAAGGCTGGCGCCAAGGGGGTGACCGAAGTACACGGCACCCTCTATTCGATGACCTGCGTCTTATGTGGCCGCGTCTATCAGACAGCCGATTACCTGGATGAGTTGATCCTAAAGGGAGACATTCCGCGCTGTCCGGTTGATCAAGGCATGTTGAAGCCAAACACCATTTTGTTTGGTGAACAACTGCCCTATCGCGCCATCGGAGAAGCACGCAGTTCGGCGCAAAAAGCCGACCTGATGTTGATTCTGGGGACCTCTCTCGAAGTGGCACCCGTCTCCGAATTACCTCGCTATGCGCTGGCAAACAACGCAAAATTGATTATCATCAACTATGATAAGACCTATCTGGACGATCAGGCGACCCTGGTGATCAACGGAGATGTCAGTGAAATCCTCCCCCAGGTGGTCGCCGCAATGCAAACCGGCAAAGGGTAGACGTTATGACGCAGGCAGAGCAGTCCAATTCGAGCGAGCCCTCTCCTATGTTAGACGATGTCACAGTTGACGAGATCATTGAACGCTATGAACGCTTGATGGAGATCTCCCGCAACCTGAACTCGACGCTTGCGCTGGACTCCCTGTTAGAAAAGATCGTCGTCGCAGCGGCGGAGCTAACCGACAGCGATGCCTCCTCTATCCTGCTGGTCGATAAGCGGACCGGTGTTTTGCGCTTTGAAGCAGCGCTCGATACGACTGGTGTGCAGCTCAGTTCGATCGAGGTGCCCTTGGAAGGCAGTATCGCGGGCTGGGTGGTTCAGAATAACGAAACCCTGGTCATTGAAGATGTCGAGAGCGATCCACGCTTCTTCAAAGGGGTAGACGAAGAAAGCACCTTCCGTACCCGCAACATTTTAGCGGTGCCGATGGAAGCGCGCGGCAAAGTGATTGGCTGCCTCGAAGCGCTCAACAAGATGCATGATGACGCTTACGATGAAAGCGACGTCAGCATCCTGGTGACTATGGCCGCTCAAGCCGCCGTCGCGATAGAAAATGCGCGGCTCTTCGAGCAGAGCGACTTAATCAAAGAGATGGTACATGAGCTTCGCACACCACTCGCTGCGATTAAAGCAACAACCTACCTCATTCCGCGCAAAGAGATTTCTGAGGAAAAGCGGCTCGATCTGATCGCGACCATTCAGCGGGAGACAGACCGTCTGACCCGCATGACCACCGAATTCCTCGACCTGGCCCGCCTGGAGTCAGGGCGCACCCATCTCAAGCGCGACACGGTTGACCTGAACCAGGTTCTGAACGATGCCATCTATACCGTTCATCCCCAAGCCGATGATAAATCGGTTAACCTGGATTTGGTCACCGAGCCAGAAACCCTGCCCAACATTATTGGGGACGACGAGAAACTGAAGCAAGTGCTGCTGAACCTGCTGACAAACGCCATCAAGTACAATCGCGAACATGGGACGGTTACGCTGCGTGCGCGACGAGTCGACAACAGCATCCAGATTGACGTCGAAGATACTGGCCTTGGTATCTCGAAAGATAACTTGCCACACATTTTTGAGAAATTCTTCCGTGTCGCTGATACGGAAGGCTACACCCAGGGCACCGGCTTAGGCCTGGCTATCGCCAAGCGCATTATTGAGGGGCACGGCGGCAACATGACCGTCGACAGCGAGGAAGGCGTCGGCACCACCTTCACCTTCACGCTGCCACTTCCCCACCCGCACTAGCGATAGACTGCCCCATACTGCCAGGCCAACCCCCTCCGTCGCCTCAGGTAGACCAGTGAAGAACCAATAAATTAGATGATAATCGTCACTGTTTTTCACAGTCAAAGACATCTATAGTAGTCTGGAGCCAATACCAGACTAGAAGGATGTCTACCTGATGCAGCGCAATCTCACTCCAACGGATTTCAACGTCTTCAAGGGCTTCAGCCAATTGTCGCCTCTGATTCAGGATGCCTTAGGCGGTATAGCCCTCAGCATCAACTTGGCACCAGGCGACATCCTCTTGGATCAAGGAGAGGAAGCTCAGAGTTTCTTCCTTGTTCAATCTGGGGGGGTGAGCTTAGTACGCTGCTTGCCGAGTGGCAAAAGTGTCACGATCAAGATTTATGGGCAAGGAGATATTTTCGGGCTGTTATCCGTCTCTGGACCCTACAGCAGCGCTGTTCGCGTCAGCGCGATCCACCATAGCAAGGTTATTGCCATCAATGGGGCAGATGCTCGTGAGCTGATGCAGTACCATCCGTCGCTTTCCCTGATCGTGATTGACTTATTGGCCGCGCACATTCACCATGCTCATAATCGGGTAGAGCAAATGGCGATCAAGAAAGTAGACCAACGGCTCGCTGAAAACCTACTCTATTTGGCCGAGAAGTTTGCGATTAAAACCGGTGATGAGCTGCGCATTGATGTACCTCTTTCCCAACAAGACCTCGCCCAGTTCACCGGCAGCACACCTGAAACGGTCAACCGAACCCTCAAGCAGTGGGAAGATGAAGGCATTATCCGCTGTACTTGGAAGCATATTGATATTCTCAAGTATGATGATCTTGACTCCATCGCATTCAATTATCCGCACAATTAGGGTATTCCATAAGCAAATCTGATCAATCTTGATCTACATCAAGGATTGGCCCGGGCTTTTCCCTTAGGCTGGAAATGGGAGGAATCTCTCCTTCTGAGTTCCATGACCTTTACGGGAGAAGTCTATGAGCGATCAACAATCAGATTCTAGATCACCCCTGCAAACGGCCCGCATCCTGATTGCGGCCCTAGCGGGCGTGATTGTGGTCATCAGCATCGTCTTAGTGGTGCAAGTCGTCGGCCAAGGCGGTCAATCAATTGAAGAAGTAGGTGATGTGAATGTATTGGAGAACAGCAGCAACGAGTGCGTCACCTGTCACGAGAACAATACCCCTGGCATCGTAGAACAATACGGACACAGCAGTATGGCTGCTGCTGGTGTCTCTTGCGAGGATTGCCACGAGGTCGAAGCGGACTACCCAGGTTCAGTGGAGCACGAAGGCACCCACGTGCTTCAACAGCCAACGACTGCCATGTGCGAGAACTGCCACGAACAAGAAGTAGCTCAGTTCAACCAGAGCCGTCATGCACTGCCATCCTACGTTGCCTACGCAGGCACGGAGCCACTCACTGAAGAACAACTTGACCTATACGCATCGATTCCTGAGGCACAGTTCAACCCGGATCGTGATCGCAACGCCCTGTTTGAGCTAGAAGGCCACGCGGTCACCCAGTTCGCCTGCGAGGGCTGCCATAATGTCGGCAAGCCCGCACTAGATGGCTCGATTGGCGAGTGTACGGCCTGCCATCTCCGTCACGAATTCAGCCTGGAACAGGCCCGCAAGCCGGAAACCTGTAATGCCTGCCACATTGGGCCGGACCATCCTCAATGGGAGATCTACCAGGAGTCGGCACATGGTATTGCCTATGCCACCGACGGCGACAACTGGAATTGGGAAGCTGAACCAGGCACGCTCAGCGTTGTAGATATGCCAGCGGCAACCTGCGCTACTTGCCATATGAGCGGCTTTGGTGGCACATCAACCACCCACGACATTGGCGACCGCTTAAGCTGGTACCTCGCAGCACCGGTCAGCGAGCGTCGCCCGGCCTGGCAAGACAATGTGGTACGAATGCAGGCTGTCTGCTCAGAATGTCACAACAGTGACTTCATCGACACCTTCTATGACGATGCTGATGAACTGGTGTTGGCCATTAACGACTGGGTGATCGAAAGTGATGAGATCATGCAGCCCCTTAAGGACAACGGCCTGCTAACACCTGAACCCTTTGACCAGGAAATCGACTTCGTTTACTTCGAACTGTGGCATCACTGGGGCCGCACCGCCAAGTCTGGCGCGTGGATGCAAGGTCCAGACTACGTTCAATGGCATGGTGCCTACGAAATCCTTTCCGATTTAGCGGAACTACGTGCGATGGCCGAAGAGTTGCTCATCGAAGCGGGGCTTGACCCCGAAGAGGTCTACGCGGAGTAGTTATGGCGACCACCTTCACCCCGTCCGAGACCCTACAGCGGTGGCGCCTGAGTCTGCCCCTCTCGCGTGATCAGGTGATGCTGCTGATGATTGCTATCAATCTGCTGTTCTTGGGGATTGATACCTATCTGGCGCACATCATCAGCGGGACCATCGTCCCTAACGAGTGGATACCGATCATCTTCGGCTTTGTCTCCGGGGTGATCCTGCTCGTGGCCGGACTGATCGCGCTGCGCTTTCGGATGCTGGCCAACATTCTGGCGACGATCACGCTAAGCGCGAGCATAGTCGTTGGCCTGCTGGGCACCTACTTTCATGTGGCGCGGGCTGCGCTGCCCTTCGCCCCGGTCGGTGAGCGTTTGACGACACCGTTGCTGGTTTGGGCGCCGCCCGTCGTGGGGCCGCTGGCCTTTGTCTTTGTTGGCCTCTTAGGGATCAGCGCCGCCTGGGTTGAATCGCCAGTGGATAGTGGCCAGCTCATCCTGCCAGGCGGCAGTAAGCTCCGTCTGCCCTACAGCAAAGCGCGAGCCTATTTCTACACGGTCGGGATGGGTGTGCTGATCTCACTGATCAGTGCTGTGCTGGATCATGGGCGGGTCGGCTACAGCGAGATCGCCCTCTGGATTCCCATCGTGACAGGTGTATTCGGGGCGGTAAGCGCTGTAATGATGGGGGCGCTGGACGATCCGACACCCTTCGACGTGATGACCTACATCGCAGCGATGGTCCTGTTGATCCTGACCGGGCTGGTCGGCACTTACTTTCACATCAGCGCCGACTTGAGCCTGGGTGGCGGCCAGTTCGTGCTGGAGCGCTTCATTCGCGGCGCGCCGGTCTTGGCACCGCTGCTCTTTGCCAACATGGGGATGATCGGTTTGATTGTCTTGATCAAACCGGCTGACCGAACTAGTCCCGAAGCATAATCATCAAGGGCGGTCCATCGCATGGTGGATCGCCCTACGTTATTCTTTCCATCATGCAGCCACCCTCACAATCACCCACAGCAAACAGGAATTCCAGGCAAATCCGAGCGGTCGCCCTGCCTGCTGAGCATGGTGGTTGGGGCTTCTTGCTGGAACCGGTTCTACTGGGATTGGTCTTGGCGCCAACCTGGGCTGGGCTCAGTTTATCGCTGGCGGCATTGGCTGTCTTTCTCTTGCACCAACCCCTCAAGATCGCCCTGAAGGATCGCAACCGAGGCCGCCACTACCAGCGCACTGGCCTGGCTGAGCGCTTCGCGCTGGGCTATGGGCTGCTTACGATGATCTTCGGTGGGACCGCGTTGATTCTGGCGGGGCCAGCTCCTGCTATCCCCTTGATCTTTGCTGTGCCCTTTGGCCTGATCTTGATTGCCTATGACTTGCAGAACAAGAGTCGCGAAGCCCTACCCGAGATCGCGGGCGCGCTGGCCTTTGGGGCACTAGCCGCCGCCTTGGTGATGATCGATGGCTGGTCACTGGGTCGGGCGCTGCTGCTATGGGCAGGACTAGCGCCTCGCTCCATCACCTCGATCCTGTATATTCGGGAGCGGCTGCATCTCGCGAAAGATCGGCCCGTTGCGTTCCTACCCGTCATCGTGGCACATGGCGCAGCCTGGCTTTGGATCGGCCTGGCTGTCGCTTTCGGGCTGATCTCCTGGCCGGTGCTGCTGGGCCTGGCGGTGCTGACGGTCCGCGCTGCTTGGGGACTCTCACCGCTGCGGCGCGCCCTGCGTACCCCGATCATCGGCGTACTGGAATTAGGCTACGGCCTGCTATATGTCATCAGTATCGTCGCAAGCTACCACATTTGATGGGAGGTCAAGATGAATAGCATTATCGAGGACGAATTCCCGGGCAGCACCGACTTGCGCGATCAGCTTCTGGATCTGATCCTAGATGAAGACCTCGCTTATCGGCTTCCCGGTCAGAATCCGAGCTTTGGAGAACTCTGTGTGGAGATGGGCCAGACTCAGCAGATCTACATCCATTCGTTCAAAACGCTCCAACACGATCGCGGCTATCGTGGCATCCTACCCGATGATGGCGGCGTGAAGAGCCTGCGCGTGTGGTTTGCCGCCCTAGACAAGCAACTCATTGAGGCATTGAGTAGTCTCTCGGAAGACGATGTCCACAACAAAGAGATCGACCGGGGAAAGGGCTTTGTCGCCACTCCCTTCGTGCAGTTTCAGATTTATCACGAAGCCCTGTTAATCTTTTATGCAAAGGCCAGCGTTTACCTCAAAGCGCTGGAGAAGGAGATGACCGAGCAGTGGCGAGAGTGGATTGGCTAATCAAGCGTTCAACAGTTGTTCGACTTCGCCCAGATAGACCGGTGTACCGATCGTGGTCACGTCATGATTGCC
>JAADYZ010000365.1 GCA_010092775.1 Chloroflexota bacterium | reverse complement strand
GTAGTCGCGGCGAATACCCACTTCGGCTCGCCCAGCCAACGCAACCTGGAGCGGCTCGGATTCCGGTTGGCTTTCACCAAAGCCATTTGGGAGCACGTCCGGCCCTAGTGAGGTGCGCCAACAGCCCGCGTTTGCCCATTTGCTGAATAGGAGACCTCAGCCTGGGTTGGTTCCAGCCAATCCTGAATGTTGCGCAGCACCAGATTCTTGAACATCGCCATGTGTTGGGCATCGTCGTTCAGGCATGGGATGTAGGCAAAATCCTTGCCACCTGCCTCATGGAAGGACTCTTCACCGGCAATCGCGATCTCCTCCAGTGTCTCCAGGCAATCGACGGAGAAGCTTGGTGCAGCCACTTGCACCGAGGTGATGCCGTGTTCTGGGAGGTGTTCCATCGTGTCGCTGAAGTAGGGTTGCAGCCATTCGCTTGGCCCGAAGCGGGATTGGAAGACCGTCATATAGTCCGCCTCATTCAGACCCAATGCTTGAACGAGGGCTGCGGTCGTCGCGTAACATTGCGCCTGATAGGGGTCGCCTTTGTCGACGTAGGTTTGGGGCAGCCCGTGATAGCTCAGGACCAGCTTCTCGGCCTGACCATGCCGATCCCAATAGCAGCGGATGCTGCTGGCCAGAGCATCGATGTAGGCTGGATCATCATAATAGTGGGTGATGAAGCGCAGGTCTGGGACCCAACGCCAGTTCTTGAGGGCGTCTGCTACCGCATCGAAGATGCTGCCTACCGTCGTCGCGGAGTACTGGGGGAACATCGGCAGGACGATCAGCCGACGGACATTAGCCTGACGGAGCTGGTCCAGGCCCGCCACCACCGACGGCTCGCCGTACCGCATGGCAAGAGCCACTTCCATCTGATCACCGAGTTCGGCACGCAGGGCCTCTGCTTGGCGTTCAGCATTGCGCAGCAGCGGCGATCCCTCCTCGCCATGATCATCACGATTCAGCCAGATCGAACGATAGACCTTCGCAGAACGGCGCGGGCGCACATTCAGGATGATGCCATGTAAAACGGCCAGCCAGAGCAGGCGTGGCAGTTCAATGATGCGTGGGTCGCCTAGGAACTCCGCCAGATAGGGGCGCACGGCTCGGGCCGTTGGCGCTTGGGGCGTCCCCAAATTGACAATGAGCAGGCCGATTTTTTCAGGCTGGGCAGTGATGTCTGCTGTTTCTGTGGTATAGGGGGCCATAGTACCTCGCGCTTTGATCACGTCTCACGTGACTAACATATTAGCAGATTCACTTAGATTTGGCAGTATCAGATGTCATGACCTGGCCATGAGGTATCATTGACCTAGTACCACCACCCATCCTAAGGAGGCACCACCCATGCCCAACGACATCCGCTGGGGAATCCTGAGCACCGCCAACATCGCCCGTGTGCGCGTCGTCCCTGCCATCGTCAAGTCCAAAAATGGCATCGTCCACGCAGTCGCCAGCCGCTCGCAGGAAAAGGCCCTGGCCTTCGCGGAGGAACTTGACATCCCGGTTGCCTACGGCAGCTATGAGGACCTGCTGGCTGACCCCGACATTGACGCGATCTATATTGGCCTGCCCAACAGCATGCACGCCGAATGGGCGATCAAATGCGCTGAGGCTGGCAAGGCCACACTGTGCGAGAAGCCACTGGCGTCGAATGCACCAGAAGCCCAAACAATGGTCGATGCCTTCTCTGAGCGGGACCTCTTGTTCGCTGAGGCTTTCATGTGGCGCTTCCATCCACAGAGCGAACGCGTGCGCCAGATGATTCAAGATGGGGCAATCGGAGAGCCACATGCCATGCGCTCGACCTTCAGCTTTCCATTGCGCAATGATGACAACATCCGTCTGCAGGGGGACCTAGCTGGTGGCGCCCTGATGGACGTTGGCTGCTACTGCGTCAATTCGATGCGCTTTATGACTGGCGAGGAGCCAGAACAGGTAGCGGCCTTGGCCCATGTCTGGCTGGAGCGCGACGTAGATGAGTGGCTGAGCGCTGTGTTGCAATTCCCCAGGGGCCTGATCGGGCATTTCGATTGCAGTCTGCGCACCTTCCGCGAGCACAGCTACGAGATTCGCGGCAGCGAGGGGCGCATTCTGGTGCCGGAGGCCTTTGTATCGCCCATCGGTGGGGAAACCACGATCCGTCATTGGCGCAGCGATGCGGTCACCGAAATCACCATACCAGGTGCCGACCACTATCAGTTGATGGCCGAAGACTTTGCTGACGCCCTCATTGACAGCCGCCCCCCACGCTTCCTTGCACAGGACGCCGTTCAGAATATGCAGGTGATTGATCGCCTGTATGAAGCCGCAGGTATGAAGCCACGAGGTCGGTGATGAAAGACGCAAGGGATTGGGTGTATCCATCGAAGGGTTTATAATGGAGACAGTCTTTGGTTAGCCGGGAGAGGCCCCAATGCCCGACGATGAACTCATCGATTGGCTGTTGACCGCCGAGACACCCTCAATCCGCTATATCACCCTGGTTGAACTGCTCGACCGCCCAGAGGAAGACGCCTACGTGCAGGCCGCCCGCTCATCCTTGCACAGCAGCGGACCTGTACCAGCCATCCTCGCCGAGCAGCAAGAAGCTGGCTACTGGCTATTGGATGACAACTTCTACGGGCCAAAGTATCGCGGCTCGCATTGGAGCATGATGCTGCTGGAAGAACTGCGCGCCAATCCGGCTGACCCGCGTGTGCGCGGCGGAGCCAACTATATTCTGGAAATGATTAGCGGCGGACTAGAGGTGACCAGCGGGATCGACAATTGGGTCGAGACGCCCAACCCAGGATGGGACTGTCTATGGGGTAACATGCTGCGCTACCTGGTCTACACGCGCTACAGTCGTGACCCGCGCACCCAACCGATCATCAAGCGGCTGGCTCACAACATCAGTGATGGCAAGTCGGTTTGCAAGGCGAATGCCTGGCTGCCCTGCGCCTGGGGAGTTGCACGAGCCTTATGGGGATTGTCGGCTATACCTGATGACGAACAGACGGATGAGGTCAAGCAGGCCATCGCCCTGGGTGTCGAATTTCTGCTTGACCAATACGACCTTCTTGCAGCAGCGTATCCATCGCCCGATGGCGACGTCAGCCGATACTGGCACAAGCTGCAATTCCCTCTGTTCTACCAATGCGATCTCTTGTTTGTGCTGCGCGTCTTGCGAGATTTGGGCCAATTGGGTCATCCACGTGCCCAGCCAGCGATTGATTGGCTGATCGAAAAGCGCCAGGGAAGCGGGCGTTGGCGCGGCAGCAGCCCCTTCCGCTCACGGACCTGGGGCCTCGGTGAGCGCGAAGATACCAACCGCTGGGTCACATTGCAGGCCTTGTTGATCTTGAAAGAGGCGGGGCGCGCCGCCTAAATCGCCGCATGATCCCCGCCAATGTGCCTGCTGTGCTGCCGTCTAGACTGCTATACTCGCTCTGTTTGGTCTGAGTTTACACAAAAAAGATTAGAGAAAATGAGTACTAGTCGTTTGCAAAACCTGGCGGACGGCGTGTTCGCTATTGTGATGACCTTGCTGGTATTTGAACTCCAAATCCCAGACACATTCGCCCAACTCGACGAGCTGCAATTGCGGCAGCATGTCGCCGCACAGCTTCCTAACCTGCTGAGTTACGTACTGAGTTTTGTCATTCTGGGTGTCTACTGGACGGGCCATCACAGCCAGTTCCTGTACATTAAGCGGGCGGATCATCAATTGATCTGGTTGAATATTCTGTTCTTGATGTTCGTCGCCCTGATCCCGTATTCGGCGGGCTTGTTAGGTCGCTCTGGGGTGCAGCAAACCGCTGTGATAATCTATGGGCTGAACCTGATCGTGGTCGCGCTCGCACACTTTGCCAAGTGGCGCTACGTCACGTCACACCCGCGCCTGGTGGATGATGACATCGCCATTGCGATTGTTAACCAAGGTAATGCGCGCTGTCTGGTGCCGATGGCGCTGTATGTAGTGGCGATTATGCTGTCGTTTCTGAGCGCCACGCTCAGTGTGGTGATGTATGCCCTGATGCCCATCATCTACATCTTCGAGCTATTCTCGGAAAAGACCGTCAATTCGCCCTCGTGATATCGTGATGAGTGAGGGGTCGTAGGCCAGCCCGGAGGTCGTGGCCGGGATGCAAGAGCAGGACGACCTGAAGTGATTGCTCAGTCTCATACACGATTGTAGGGCCGAAGGAGATCGTCCGCATGTTATAATAATGGGGCAGTTCGGACATTCCCCGCCGCTTGATGAGGACAGCGCTATGGCTGATGAAACGGATCAACTGCCCCAAGACGACGACCAACAAGCCCCACCCCCACCGCCGCCTGTTGCCTTTGCGGATGATCAACAACGCGGCTCGATTGTGACGCCGCGTCGTCCGGGTGGGCCGCCCAATCCTAACCCTTATGCGGATGCCATCGCGCGGGACCGCGCCCCTGAGCCGACCTTTTGGCAACAGCTGGGACGGGCCATCGGGCGGGTGGGGGGAGGCCTGT
>JAADYZ010000364.1 GCA_010092775.1 Chloroflexota bacterium | reverse complement strand
ACGGCTGGCATCATAGCCATCTCTGCTGAATACGATCAACGCAGCTTGCAGTAGTTTTTGCCGCGTAACGTCTGCTTCTTCTTTCGTTCGCTTCATGCGCATCCTCGCCACGCTAGATATATACATGATGACATGTATCTAAAAGAAGTCAAATGAGGAAATGATGAGATAAACTGTCTGCTCACTCGCGTGGAATATTCACAGCATGAGCAAAATACATGATGCCTTCACTGATGAATACGACAGCTACAACACGCTCCAACGCACACGCTCGACGGTAGCTCATGGCAAGAAAGAGTGGGCACGCGACGATGATGGCGATGGCGTGCGTGAAGTTCACACCAACGCGATCGAAGGCATGTGGACGGGATTGCGAAACTTCCTGCGCCTGTTTCGCGGCGTGAGTAAGCATTTCCTCAGTGGCTATGTCGCTATTCACGAATTGCGTGTCAATCATAAGCGCGTTTCGGCTGATTTCATCTCACAACTTGTTCGTTGTCACTCTTTTTGTAGTTGAGCCTTCCTTTTTCGCCCCATTGTCCTTCTTTTTTTATTTTGATGCGATTACCCTGAGTCTTGGCGAAGGGACAGAAGATACTAGAAGACGAGTGTATCGGGATGAGTTAGGGGCTGAAGCTGAGACCGTTCTGAAAAAATATGGTGAAGCGCGTTTGTTAACTTTTGATCGTGATCCTGCTACGCGCATACCAACTGTTGAGATTGCTCATGAAGCACTTACACGCACCTGGAAGCGGCTTCGGGAGTGGATCAATGAAAATCGAGAAGAATTACAAATACAGCGGCGATTGTCGGAGGGCCCCCAGGAGCTGTCAGGGGTAGGTTTTTAGTGGACAAGACGCCACACTGAAAGGAGATTAATCCTTTAACAATTCAGTGTGAAGCCATGTCTTGTCCAGAAGAATTAAAACAGTGGGCAGCGGAAGTGTCAATTCGGCTGCCGAATTTGAGTAGAACACAAGCATTCGTGCTGGCAATGTACAGCTATGGGATGGCGGTGATGGGGCGGTGTGGTCAAACACACATCGCCTTGTTTCTCGCCGGGCTGATGAGCAAGAAACCGAGTACCGTGCGGCAGCGATTGCGCGAATGGACCTATGAGGCTGAAGACAAACGGGGACATAAGCGGCGGGGAATCGATGTGATGGCCTGTTTCACGCCGTTGCTACGCTGGATCGTATCGTGCTGGAGCAGTCCGCAACTCGTGCTGGCTCTGGATGTGACGTATCTGGGATCACGCTTTATGAGCTTATCCGTCAGTGTGGTCTACCAGGGCGGTGCGATCCCGGTGGCATGGTATATCTTGTCTGGCGAAGCCAAGCGTCCCTGGCACCCACTCTGGGTGCGGTTGCTGAATGCGATCCGCGACGCGCTACCACCTGAATTGCGGGTTTATGTGTTGACTGATCGTGGTTTGGCATCCAAACGCCTGTTTCAAGTGATCGAGCAGAAAGGCTGGTTTCCACTGATGCGTATCCGTGCTCAAGGCAAATTCCGGCGACCCAGAGCCAAGACCTGGCGCGATCTTGCCCGTTTTGCACGGCCTGGCATGGGCGTATGGTGTCATGAGGTGATTGTCTTTAAAGGCGACCCACTGCGATGTCAGTTGCTTGTCTACTGGGATGCAACTTATGATGAGCCGTGTTTGATCCTGACCACTCTGCCAGCCCCAGAGGTGAGCCATAACATCTATCCGCTACGGGCTTGGATTGAATCAGGGTTCAAAGACCTGAAACGGGGTGGTTTACGCTGGGAGCAAACGAAGATGACCGACCCGCGACGGGTTGAGCGTCTCTGGTTGGTGATGGCTGTCGCACTCATCTGGACGGCAACAACCGATATCCCACCCACCCTTGCCTCTTGGATTGATGATCCACTTGTGGATAAGGTGAGTTGGGTCACACGCGGGTTGTTAATCACATTGATTTCGATGATCCAACAATACCCTATCCAACGATGTGATTTTGCACCGCATGAACAGGGCCTTTTTGGGATACAATTAAAAACCTACCCCTGACAGCAGGTCTGGGGTGTCATCAACGTCGCTCACATGAAAGAAGATAGCGCGGTCGCCGCCCCACCATACGCTGCGTATCTGCCGCAGTTCGGCGGCTTCCTCCACAATATGGCGCGGCTCACCAGTAGCAATTTCCCATACAAAGGCACGTGTCCCCAAAAGGATTTGCGTCCGCTTGATGCCGCGCCCCTCCGCCAGCAGCGTGCCATCGGCGTTCCACACTATCTGAACGCCCTGGACCCCACCCGCCGGGTCGCGCAGCACCGCCGTGACATTCAGACGGTCATCCAGCAGCAGCACGCCATTGGGCGTGCTCACCGCCAGCGTCGAGCCATCGGGCGACCACGCCATCGACTCAACGCTGCCATACGCACCGACTACCGCCAGCGGCTCCGGTTGAAACAGCCCTTCATCCTGTGCGGCGACGGGGACGACCAGCAGCAGCAGTAACGCTCGAAGCAAGTAGGCCATTTGCTCTTTCCTTGTGTACTTTATGAGTTGATCTGAACTGAATTTATGGATTCTTCCGCGCTTTATGTCCAGGGATAGGGTTTGCTACCCCCATCGGTCTACAATTGTGTGCTTTCTGCCGGCGATTCAGTTGTTCGATGGGGCAGAATGGGATGAGCAGATCAGCGAGGGCAAGGCATTGAGTGATCGCGAAGAAGCTGTCCTTCAGACGCTGGAAGTCATGACGCGAGGCACGAGCGATGTTTCGTGACTGAAGGCATCAGCACTGCGTGAGGAAGTCGCCCGGCTAATGGGGCAGCCAACAGATCGCATGGGCGACGCCCAGTGGATCGGGCACATCCTCAAACGACTACACCTGCTGGACGACGGTCGGCGCAAGCGGTCGCCGGAAGGCATGACGTATGCCATCCATCCCGGAGAGGTGCGCGACATGATGCGCCGATACGACGTAGTCCCAATTGTCAATCTGAATGCCTGAAAAACCGTACACAACCGTGCAAACCCTACATACCGCGCATTTCGCTCAGGAGTATACAGGGTTGTCCTGTCGTGTGTAATCGCCTGAGCACATCAAAGAGCAGAGATGATCTTCAGCGTTGAGCGAGCGCACAAACGCCCATCCATCCGCCAGTATATCGACGCGCATGTCCGTGTGATCGCTCCTCTGGCGAAAGCGGCACCATGACCATCGCTGCCTGCTGAGCTACCCGTCTCGATCCGGGAAAACTTCCCGACCTGAATAGGGGCACATCCCCATGACATCGGGAAGGGTCGGTACATACAGTTTAGATAGAAACTATCTGCTTTCGTTCAATACATGTGAGGAGAGACTCAATGCGTAATCAGCTTTTTGCTCGTATCTTGTGCTATGTGCTTCTT
>JAADYZ010000363.1 GCA_010092775.1 Chloroflexota bacterium | reverse complement strand
GGCCTGAGTCGGCGGGAAGGGGCGGTGTGTCGCCAGCATCTCCTCCATCCTCGCCGTCAAGGTCGTCAACAACATCATCAGTAGTGACCGTTAACGTGCCGCAGCCCCACGCCACCAGCAACATAGCCAGTAAGGCAAAACGGATTGTCAAGCGCTGATTCACAAGGGTATCTCGCCGCATGAGTCCTCCAGTCAGCATTGTAAGCCGCTTGTCCACGTCGACCAGTATAATCGATTTTTACATAAACGGGTAGCGCAAAAGCGGGCGCACGCACTTTCTGGTGCGGCCCATCTCAGCCAGCTTTCATGACCAAAGTCATGTCGATTTGACCGCAAGACGCCCTTACACTGGAATTGGGTCGAGCTGCTGTTTGGTCTGCTGGACCGATGTAGTCTGTTTCTCTTCAACTTGGAGGTCCACTCTTCCCATGAATTGCCCCAATTTCATCTTTTCAAACGAGGGCTCACGCTTAGCGTGCTGGTTCTCACCTTGGCCCTGATTGGCTTGCCTGGTGCGGCCCCGGTTTACGGCATGACCACTGATTTTGTGGTCAATACGGAGGCGGCACCTTCGACTGGAAGTTGGTCACCTGCGTGGCCACCGCTGAAGACAGCTTCGACAGCGTCCGTGTCTCGATCGGCTGGCAGAATGTCGCCGAAGGCTTCTTCGGTGTGGACTCGGTTGATCTCGACAAGACCGAGTAGCCACCGACAGCAATCACGAGCATGAAGCGGAGGGGCACAGGATCTTGTGCCCCTCCCTTGGTCTGGCCGATCATCGGCTAACCTAGGCGGGTCAGCCTATATCACTACCTCGATCAAATAGGTATACGCTACCAGCACGGCGATCACCATGTTGTCGGTGCGATCGAGGAAGCCGCCATGTCCAGGGATCAATTTGCTCGAGTCCTTGACCCCGGCGTAGCGTTTCAGGATGCTGATATTGAGGTCACCCAGAGGGCTGACAGCGGCAATGGCGGCCCCCAAGATCAACCCGTGTTGCAGGGCCAGCGTGTCGCCTGCACCAAGAAGCGGCCACAGCAACATCAAAGCGCCCCCCCACAAGGAGCCGATCAGGATCGACCCGATGTAGCCTTCCCAGGATTTGCTGGGGCTGATAGACGGCATCAGCGGGTGGCGGCCAAACCAACCGCCCATGAAGTAGGCCACGACATCCGCACCTGCCCCCATCAAGAAAATCGACATCACCCACCAGGCACCATCGGGAAAGGCACGGACCGCCACGAAGTGGGACGCCATCCAGCCGAAGTAGAAAGCGCCACCCAAGGTCAGCATCAAGCCCAGGAAGGCCTCTTGCGCACCCTGTTGATAGCGAACAAGCGTCCAGGCGACCGTTATGACCATCAGCAGAATCATCGAAAAGCCGCCGAGCTGTCCACGTGTCATGAAGAATAAGGCCAACCACAGGAGCAGCAGGCCGCCGAACACACGGTGGCCTTGCCGCGCCATCAGGTGGACGTACTCCAAACTGGCGATGCCAAAGACGATCATCATGCCGACCATAAACCACAGGCCGCCCAGAAGCACAAGGGCTACCACAATGGCAGCCCCGATCATGCCGCTGATCAACCGTCTCAGAGTGTCGCCAGGGTCAAGTTTTGCTGGGTCCACACCAACTCTTTGTGCGCCTAGCGCGCACGCTTAGCACTTGTTACTTTACGCCGCCAAAGCGTCGGTCGCGCTGAGTGTAGTGCAGCAGCGCTTTACGCAGTTCGTCGCGATTGAAATCCGGCCAGTAGACTGGCGCAAAGTAGTATTCTGAATAAGCACTCTGCCAGATCAGGAAGTTGCTCACCCGCAGTTCCCCGCTGGTGCGCACCACCAAATCTGGATCAGGCATCTCGCTGGTATACAGAAAGCGACTGACAAGCTCTTCATCAATCTCATCGGGAGCATAGTCGTGACGGACAATCTCTTTGATCGCATGGACGATCTCGGCACGACCGCCATAGTTAAAGGCCACGTTGACGATCAGGCGGTCATTGTCGCGGGTGAGCTCCACCGCATGCCGGACCTTGGCCTGCAGAGCCGGGCTGATGCGCTCAAGCTCACCGATATGGCGCAGTTGCACCCCTTCCGCCTTGAGCTCTTCCAGCTCCCGTTCGATCACCTCTGCCAAGATTTGCAGCAATCCTTTGACTTCGCCTTCGGGGCGGCTCCAATTCTCCGTAGAGAAGGCATAGATCGTCAGGATTTTGACGCCGAATTCAACGCAGGCACGCAGAATCTCCCGGAGATTCTCGGTCCCGGCGCGGTGACCGGCCAGCCGAGGCAGGCCGCGTTCGCGCGCCCAACGCCCATTGCCATCCATAATGATGGCGACATGCTGGGGAATGCGCTCGGGTATCAGCTCCTCTTCGACAGTCATGTTAGCTACCATGTCAGTTCGCTATCTGGGTGCGGACACCCGCTAGAGTTCCATGATCTCGTGTTCTTTGCGCTTGCCGCTTTCATCTATCAGGGACGTATAACTGTCAGTCAGCTTCTGCAAGTCATCGCGCCCGCGGTGCATCTCATCTTCAGTGATGAGTTTTTCCTTCTCATAGTCACGGATCTCATCTTGTACATCGCGCCGGATGTTGCGCACGGCCACCTTGGCTTCTTCAACGCGCTTATGAACCATCTTAACGTACTCCTCACGCCGCTCTTTCGTCAACGTGGGGATCGCTAAGCGGACGACCTGGCCGTCGCTGTTGGGGGTCAGGCCTAGGTCTGACGATTGGATCGTCTTTTCGATGGCTCCAATCATCGATGGATCATAGGGTTTGATGACCAACAGAGTCGCGTCTGGGGCCGAGACACTGGCCACCTGGTTAAGCGGGGTGGGAGTACCGTAATACTCTACCGTAATGCGATCCAACAGGGCGGGCGAGGCACGCCCTGTGCGAATGGCGGCAAGCTCTTCGTCGAGGTGCTGAAGCGCGCTCTTCATCCGGTTTTCGGCTTCATGCAGAGTTTCTTTAATCATGGCATAAGGCTCCGGTCTTGTTGAACTCAGAACAACAAACGCTCGACCAATCCGGGTCGACAGCGTGGTTACGTGTTGATTGCTGAGTCACAGCTTATAGAGGGATACACAACTGAGTGGCATTTTCCTCAGTGCTTTGGGGTCAAGATAGCATCCGACCGGGCTTGGTCGGTGGCTAGTCATGACAATCTGTGACCTGAACAAGTTTATGAGATTTGAGCCGTTTGTGCAATAGAGTTCCAGTCGCTTGGCGGCGAGTAGTGAACCGAAACGCGCCAGGATTAACTAACGATCTATAACAAGTCTTCTCAGGCAGCTGTGACGCTGAAGCACCATCCGTCTTCCCGCTGGCAGGGGTGGTCCTTGTCTCCTATTCCAGTGCTCAGTAAACTATGATACAGTACACACGGAGGTGTATCGCTATGTTAAGATGGTTCGGGCGCAGCACATCACACCAAATAACCCTCTGTAGACCCCACTACCTTTGGTCCGCCCACTGGATGTGAAGCCGGTCTGTCGCGCATCGATGCCCTCCCACACATACACACACATACAACAGATCCAAAGGAGCAATCCCCCATGCACGATCATGTCAAATCCATCTTGGCGAAGGCTTCGGTGGTAGTGCTGTTTCTGGCCCTGCCGCTGCTGTTCGTCGCCCATCCGGCGCAGGCGGCCTTCGGTGGCCCCAACGAAACGCAATACGCTTTTGCCGACAACCTGACCCCAGGCGCAGGGATCAACTTTCGCTGGATCCCGCGCGGCGAACTGAGCGATGTCGTCGACATCAACCTTGACGACCAGTTTGGCTCTGGTATCGTTCCGCTGCCCTTCGGGCCCTTCGGCGATCCTGGAAACAACGACGACGTCCAGGTGCTGCGCGAGGGCTTCATCGAAGTCGCACCAGACGGTGACTTCGTTGAGGACGTGCGCATCGATGTCCTCTTCGACAACAGCATCGATCTGACCAGCGGCAACCCCAGCATTTACTATGGGTTCTTCGGTAATGCCCCGGAGCGCCTGTTCGTCGCGACCTGGGAGAACATCGCGCTGAACAATGCGGCTGGTACCGCCACCTTCCAGGTGATCTTGTTTGAGGCTGGCCCAGAGATCACCCTGCAATACTTGAACATCGACTACGGTGCGCCTGCTGCTGGTGGCGCGAGTGCAACAGCCGGCCTCTATTCGTTGGACTCCCAGGGTGACAAAGCTGATCCGATTCTGGTCTATAATGACGGTGCCGCCACCGGCGAAGCCCGCATCAGCGATCAGTTAGCCGTCTCCTACTTCATCCCAGCCAATTCGACCATCACCGAATGCCAGATTCCCTACAATAATGAAATCTACGGTTGTGCCACCAGCGCTGAATCGGTTGAAGGCGCACCAGCAAGCAACGCCTTCAACGACATCTCGGGCTCGGGGACCGTTGAACCGCTCAATCTACAGCAGGATGAGTTCACTCTGGCCTTCCAGGGTGGCTTCCAGTTTCCCTTCGAAGGCGGCACCGCGTTCGGTTCGGTAAAGGTCCGTCAGAATGGTATTCTGGACTTCCAGAGCGACGACGATACGCTGGCCCTACCCAACAACAATACCTCGCTCCCTGCTGCCAACTTCAGCACCTCGATCTTCGGCTTCTGGGATAATCTGGCTGGCGAACCCGTCTATGCCCAGAGTAGTACCGGCAGCACCTACATCATCCAGTGGGGTACGCTGTTCCAGTTGGTGCTCTACGGCAATGGCAGCGAGAATCCGGGCCGCGTCGATATGCGCTACCAGGGCACAGTACCCAACCTGGGCCGAAGCGCTACGATCGGCATCCAAGATTCGCAGGACAATCCTTCACTTTACAGCTTCAACGCGACCAGCTTGAGCGACGGCCTGACGGTCCGCTTTGAGCCGCCGGACGCCAGCTTCCCGGACCTACCTGAGACTGGCGGCGTCGACCCGACCGGTCTGCCCGGTGGTGGTGGCTTTGGTGGTGGCGGCGCCTTCGGTGGCGGCGGTGGCGGTGGTGGTGGTATCGCCATCCTGAACCCCAGCTTCGAGACCCCTGGCGCAAACTGGAGCACCATCTTCGGCGCGGACAGCCGCGACACCTTCTTCCAGGCACCCAGCAACCTCGCTCAAGACGGTGACTACGTCTACCTGTTCGAGGCTGAGAGCACCCTACAGATCGAAGGAATCGAACAGCAGATCTTTGTGAATGGTATCGCTGGCGATGCCTACCGTCTCGACTTCTACGTCGCCCATCAGAATGCGCCTGAAGGCACCATCGCAGGTGCCCAGGTGACCTTGCTGAATGGCGGTGACACGGTTGACTTCCAACGCTGCCCCTTCGTCCATGAAGGCTCCCAGTTCTGGCAGTTGCGCCAGTGTAACGTGACCGCAACCGGCGCCTACACCAGCATCCTGATCCAGGCGGGCTGGCGTCCCGGTGAAGACAACGAGGGCCTGCTCGGTCTGGACAACTTCTTCATTATTCAGACCGCAACTGGCACCCCGTAGTCTGCAAACCTGCGAAACCAAAAAGCGACCCCCTGAGTGGGGTCGCTTTTGGATTCTCGGATGGATGGGGCGCGACGATCAATACCAGAGTGGATATTGCTGGCAGAGATCGGCCACTTCGCCGCGCACGCGTTCGAGCGTCGCTTCGTCGTCAATGTGCTCAACCACATCCGCGATCCAGTTGGCCAGTAGGTGCATTTCGGCTTCTTTCAATCCACGCGTCGTGATGGCAGGTGTCCCCAAGCGCACGCCTGACGGATCGAAGGCACTGCGTTGATCGCCTGGAACCATATTGGCGTTGAGCGTCAGATTGGCCTGGTCGAGAGCCACCTGTGCCTGTTTGCCGGTTACGCCCGTCGCCGTCAGATCGACCAGCAGCATGTGATTGTCCGTGCCACCCGTGACGATAGACAAGCCGCGCGATTGCAAGCCTTCTGCCAGGGTTTTTGCATTGGTAATGACTTGCTGGCAGTAGCTCTTGAAGTCCGGCCGAGCCGCTTCATGCAAGGCGACTGCGGTCGCCGCAGTCGTGTGATTGTGTGGACCGCCTTGTAACGCGGGGAAAACACCCCGATCAATGGCCTTGGCGTGGGCCTTCTTGCTCAAGATCAGCGCACCGCGTGGGCCGCGCAGCAGCTTGTGCGTGGTCATCGTAACAGCATCGGCGATCGGCACAGGGTCCGGGTGTAGGCCAGTCGCCACCAACCCAGAGATATGGGCGATATCGGCCAGCAGGTAGGCGCCCACCTCTTCTGCGATCTCTGCAAAGCGGTTGAAATCAAGCTGGCGTGGGTAAGCCGTCAGCCCGGCGATGATCATCCGGGGCTTGTGCTCACGGGCCAGCTCCGCCACCTGATCCATATCGATCACGCCTGTCTCTGGATTCGCTCCGTACTGCACGGCGTTGTAGTAGCGGCCAGAGAAATTGACCTTCCAGCCATGCGTCAGATGGCCGCCATCCGGCAGGGCCAATCCCATGACGGTGTCGCCTGGTTCTAAGAGACCATAGTAGACGGCATGATTCGCAGGCGACCCGGAGTAAGGCTGCATATTTGCGTGTTCAGCGCCGAATAGGGCCTTGGCCCGCTCGCGCGCGATCCGCTCAACTTGGTCGACAAGTTCGTTACCACCGTAGTAGCGCTTCCCCGGATAGCCCTCCGAGTACTTGTTGGTTAGCACACTGCCCATGGCATTGAGCACCGCCGCGCTGACGTAGTTCTCTGAGGGGATCAGTTCCAGCCCCTCTTGTTGGCGCTCGGTCTCGGCATGAATGGCCGCGTAAATCTCCGGATCGACCGTTTGCAGCGCGTCTAATTTCTGCGCACCACTGGTCGAAGCGGTTTGTAGTGAATCCATAACGTTATCCTCGTGTGGCTTTTAGTGATCGTTAGGGGTCAATCGCTGGGTCAGCCAACTTATAATCCGGGCGGCGACCTCAGTCTTGGTCAACAGGGGCAAGGATGTGACACCCTCTGCGGTAATCAGGTGGACCCGATTGGTGACCACTCCGAAACCGGCATCAGGTGCAGTGATGTCATTGGCCACTATCATATCCAATTTTTTCCGTGCCAGCTTGTCCTGTGCGTTTTCGATCACATCTTGCGACTCAGCGGCAAAACCCACCGTGATCTGCGGGCGCTGGGCTTGCTGCGCCAGGGCTAGCAGAATGTCTGGATTCTGGGTGAGTGGCAGGCTTAGCGGGTCATCCGACTTCTTGAGCTTCTGATCAGATGTCTCGCTTGGCCGGAAGTCTGCCACGGCTGCCGCCATGATCAAGGCATCTGAGTCTCGTGCGTGTGCCATCACCGCCTCGTACAGCGAGTGCGCATGGGTGATGTCGATCAGGGTGGCGCCAACGGGCGGCGCAATACTGACGATCCCGGCGATTAAGGTCACGTCTGCCCCCGCATCGATGGCCGCTTGCGCGATGGCAAATCCCTGTCGGCC
>JAADYZ010000362.1 GCA_010092775.1 Chloroflexota bacterium | reverse complement strand
TGCATGTGGACGTTTATCCGCAGCCGGATCGCTCTGCGCCGGTGGTGATCTTCAATCATGGGGGCGGTGGCTACAGCCGGATGTTCGTGACCCTGGCACTGCGCTTCTACGATGCTGGTTACACCGTCATCCTGCCCGACCAGAAGGGACAGGGCCTTTCAGGCGGCACACGTGGTGATTGTACGCTGTCCGAATTCGTCCAGAACGCCATCGATGTGGCGCGTTGGGCACGTACAGAGTTTGACGGCCCACTCTTCATGACAGGTGCCAGCTTTGGCTCCGCAGTTGCCTACTACAGCGCCGCGGCTGGTGCGCCGGTCGATGCAGTAGCGGTCAGCAATCTGTATATGTTCGGCGGTGAGGTGGTCGACGCGCTGCGCACCTCGCGTTTCGCTCCTATCGCAGAGCTACCGGGGATAGTCGGCCTCTTCAGAGTGAGCTTCACCATGCTGGCGGGTCTGTTTGGACGGCTGCGTATACCCATCCGGCTGCTGGGTGACTTCAGCGGGCTGTGGGATGAACGCGACGTTCAAGCCATCGCCGCCTGGAAGCGTGACCCCTACCCGCTGCGTTATGTCAGCATGCGCTACCTGTCTAGCACCTTCAACACGCCCCCGGCTGTCTCACTCAGCGAGAACGAACTACCGATCCTGGTGATCAACCCGATCCTGGATACGATGGTCGCACCCAAGGTCACAGAGGACAATTATCTACGCCTGGGGAGCCGCGCCCCCAAGCACTATGTTGAAGTGCCCTTTGGCCATTGGTCCAGCAATGCCGAGTTTATTGATCAACTGGTCAGCGCGATGGACGATTGGTTCCAGCGCTTCAACGAGCGAGAGGCTGCGGAAAGCGCACATCAAGCTGGTCGGTAGCTGCACAGAAGACCATTTGCTGTACGGTGATGCTCATCTGTCCGGAAGGACCAGTTAGAATCGCCAGGCATGCTCCGCCCGTCTGAGGATGGCGGGTATCAAGCGCCACTTCCGCAGCGTGAAAGCGACGGCTGGCGGTCGCCAACAGGTAACAACCACTGGTGGTGATGTGCTCATGGCGAGCCGCTCGATTGCCTCCGCACAGCCGGGTCAGATCGAGCCTTAGTTCTGGGAGCATCGTTGCCGCTCAATCATCAAGGGAGTGCACCTTCGCGAACTTGTCCGTGAGAGCGCCGAATCACACATCAAGCCCCCCTAAAGCATGGCGGGCTTGATGTGTGATTCTTACTCTGCACCTATGTACAAGCGAACAATCTATATACCCGGCTACAATGGCGCAAATTGCTTGTTCTTTCACAATCCCCATGTTATAGTGGAATCAGCGAACGTTCGCACACCACTATGTATGGGTTTATAGCGTAAGGGAGTTCTGAAGGAATCCTCATTATGGCCACCCCACAACCACAACGACACTGGTCCCCTCGCCAGTCTTATGTCACCGGCGACGTATTAAACGACATGTTGAACTCGGGTTGGGCAATCACCGATGCCGAACGCACCAATCCGCAGGGACGTGCCCTGTTGTATCATGTTTCATTGAACCGTGGAACCGAGAACGTCGACATTAGCGTACTCGACTGCCCCGACGTGCGCAGCGCGACCCGCCCCTTCCTGGGCCGTTAAGCCCCCAACTCTATCCCAGAGTACACAACCTAGATCGCAACAGGCAGCCGCCGCTGAGCGGCTGTTTGCTCTTGTGCTACCGATCCAGTGCCGCAAGCGCCCGCTCACTGCCGATGCGGCGCAAGGCCCGGCTGACCTCGCCTTGCCATTGGGAGGAGGCCAGCAGGTCGGTCAGGGCGTCAACGGCGCGGTCATCGCCCAGCCGCCCCAGTGAAAGGATCAGCGCTTGCAGCACGTGGGACGCCTCAACACCGCGCTGGAGGCAGGCTACCAGGTGCGGAACCGCACGCGCATCACCCAGGGTGCCCAGCGTCAGAATAATCTCAGCCAGCAGATAGGGGCGGGGTGCGTGCAACTTGGCGATCAGCAACTCAACGGCGCGTGCATCGCGTGAGCGGCCCAGCGCTTCGATCGCGGCCCGGCGCAGCACCCGGCTGGGGTCATCGAGCATTTCAAACACCCGCGAGACGACTGCTTCGTCTTGTACACCGGCCAGGCTGTGCACCGCCGCCCGGCGCACAACGTGGCGTTCGTGGTGCAAGGCTTCGGTCAACACGGCGATTCCCGCTGAACCCAAGCGGGCGATCGCATCAGCGGCGTGGCGGCGCACACCCCACTCGCGGTTGAAGCCGGTGTAATTCGACACAATCGGCGAGTCGAAGGCCGGATCGTGCTCATGGAGAAACTGCTCAACCAGCGGATCAAGCGCCCGCGAATCACCGATCTCGCCTAGCGCGTCTGCCGCTCGTGAGCGCACCACCCAATGGGTATCGGCCAGGCAGCCAATCAGGGGGACGATGGCACTCTCATCGCCCATCACCCGCAGGGCCTCACAGGCATAAGCCCGGGTTTGCCAACTGCTATGGGTCAAAGCGTCAATCACGATGTCGATCACCTGACCGTCATCGAGCGCGGCCAGGGTGGTGGCGGCCTGTGCCCGCACCGGGGCGGCGCGCTCGGTCAGCACGACCTCCAGCAGGGGTTCGATGGCCTCCTCGCCGCCGATCTTGAGCAGCGCTCGCGCTGCGCGAATGCGCTGTGGATGGGGCGCGTTATCATCCGATACCAAGCTGAGCAGCCCGTCTAGCGCACGTTCGTCGCCGACATGGGCCAACGCGAACAAGGCCCGCTGTTGTATACTGGGGTCATCATGGTCAAGCAGATCGATCATATGGAGGACGGCCCGTTGGCCGGTCAGGCGGACATCACGCTCATTGGGACCGCGATCACCGCCCAGGGCCGGGCTGTTGTTGCTGTGCATAGGCGCTCACTTCATCGTCGCTATGGCCTGTTGCCTCAATATGATAGGGAATTCGCCACCTGATTGCGAATACTATCGGCCTGGGGTTGAACCTTCTGAAGCAGCAATCAGTAGACCTCATAGTACCAAACGGAGAGCGCCGCAAGGCATCAACCCGCTTAAGCACGAGAATTACATGAGTATTTGGTGAATCGACGCGCTCGCGCTACACTTCAGATATACCCGGTTAACCGGGTTACCCACTCAACCGTTTATAGCAATTCAGAAGGAGGCTTCATGGCCCACGCACTGTCTTTCTCCCAAACTGTGCAAGCTCCGCCAGAGCTTGTCTACCGGCACTTCGCCAACGCATCCCTGTTGGAATACTGGCTCGCTGAGCGTGCTTACGTCCATGCTGAGGTCGGCGGCGTCATCTTCCTCAATTGGGATACCGACAACTACTATGCAGCAGGCAGCTATACCACCCTCAGCCCCGGCCAAGCCATCGCATTTAGCTGGTATGGCAGCGGCGAACCTGCCCCTTCACAGGTCGAGGTGGCTTTTGAAGCGGTCGATGGCGGCACACTGGTCAAGCTGACTCACAGCAAATTGGGTGAGGGTGACGAGTGGGCGACCACGCTGGAGGGACTCAAATCCAATTGGGTGACCTATCTGGAGAACCTCAAATCCATCCTGGAAGAAGGCAAGGCCCTGCGCCTCTACAACCGACCTTTGATGGGTGTCTTCCCGTCAGAGTTTGTGACAGCCGCGATGGCGCAAGAGGAAGGCCTACCCTACTCTAGTGGGGCCAAGATCAGTGGGGTGCTGCCAGATACAGGGGCCGAAGCAGCGGGCCTTCAAGGCGGCGATGTGATCAACATGATCAACGCGATTGAGATCACCGATTGGGGTGCCATCGGTCGCGCGGTGGAAGGCAAGCTGCCGGGCGATGAAGTTGCCTTGGTATTCCATCGTGGAACCGAGCGCCACGAGGTCAGCCTCGCTCTTTCTCAGCGACCCTTCCCCGACGTACCAGATAGCTTTGATGGAATGGCCGCCAAGCTGCAAACGGAGCAGGCCGATTTCATTGCTGAACTTGAAGCCTTCCTGGCTGAGATCAGCGCAGAGGAAGCCGCTCAACAGCCCGCCGAGAAGGCCTGGAGCGTCAACCAGAATCTGGCCCACCTGATCTTGAATGAGCGCGCGACGCAGCAATACATCCACAATGAGGAACAGGATGTCGCCGGTTCGACCTATATCGCCAACGACGCGTACATGATCGATGCCCTGATCGATGTGCTAGGCGACTCAAAGGAGCTGCTGGCAGAATTCAAGCGGGCGACCAGCCAGACGGCGGCGATGGTCCGGCGCTTCCCGGAGGCTCTGGTCAAACGTCGTGGGCCTTACATCTATATCGGGCAAATCCTCCAGGGCTTGGTTGGCCATAATCAGCAGCACTTGGCCCAAATGAAGGATGTCATCGCCGCGCTACGCGGTGAAGCCGCGGTCGAGGCCTAAGCCACGCCCGGTCTGCTCGCTCCTCTGTTCAGGGGTGCTCATCAGCTAGCACCCCTGAGGTCTCCTAAGCGGCAGGGGCTTCCGCAAACGCCCTGGTGAGGACCTTCAGGATGGCTGGCTCCATAGCCTTGTTAAAGCCCTTGGCACGACTGATCACGATGACATCCGCATTGAGCCAGCTTTCCCACATGTGTTTGTTGGCCGCCCAATCCGGGCTGTTGGGATCGTTCTTGGAAATCAGCACGGTGAAATTGTCGCAAACGTCACGCACACGGTCACGGTTCAAGGGTGTAGCAATCCAGGGCAGCAGACCCGGCCAAACCTTATCGACGCGCCACCAACCCGCCACGCACAGCGCCCCACCGACCTTGAAGCCCGGCGGCAGCTTGCTGAAATAATGCAGCAGGGCCTGGCAGCCAGCGCCATGTGCCACGAAAATTGTCTCGGCTAGCCGGTCTGGGTGGACGCTCACCACATTCTGGATGGTGGCCACCCAGTCTTCGATCGGGTTTTCATTCGGATCAGGCATCTCCATCAGGTGGACGGAGTCAAAAGGTGCCTCAGTTTGAATCCAGGGATACCAGTCGCTCTCCGGGTTGCCCCCCCAGCGTGGTATCACAACAAGTGACTTGCTCATAAACGATTGTTCCCCCATACAAAAACTAGACCTGTGTCTTCTAAATTAACACAGGTCGGGGTATTCTTTGTGCGCTATTTGGCGCAGCGCCGAGCCTAGGGTTCATTGATCTCGATGGTGAATACGAAGCCACTCTGAAAGACCAGCAGTCCTTCATCTTCGTCGGGCGGCCAGGTCAGCGAGAGGGGCATGCCTTCTGGTGGGGCGGGCAAGCGGTCTAGCAGGCGCAGGTCACGGCCATCATACAGAAGCACATCTCTGCCAATCACGGCGGCAACAAAAGCCTCTGAACCGGTCTGCAAAAAGGCGATCGCTCCAACCGGGCTTGTCTCAATGGTTTCTGGGGCCTCATCTTCAAAGATGCGCCACAACTCGACGCCTTCTTCTCCCGCCACAACCGCACGCTGTCCGCCAAGAGACAAGGACAAGTCGGTCGCCATCACATCGGTTTGATCGCGGAAGATCTCTTCTCCATTGCTGCCATCCCAGGCGACCAGTTCGTCATCCACCAGCGCAGCGATTACCTCACCGTTCCCTGCAACCGTGAGGTCGCGAACTTCTCCCCCAGCGTCAATCACGTCAATGACGGCCTCTTCTTCCAGATCGTAGATCAAGAGCTGAGACTGATCGTCACCGAGCAACATAAGCGGGTCCTCAGGCATCACAACCAGGCCTGCCCCAGGTGGGACATCAAAGGGCAAATCGCCAAGCACCTGTCCACTCACTGGGTCCAGGCGAGTGATGGCGCTATCAGTGCGAGCGTAGAGCAGACCGTCTGGGCTGAAAGCGAGCGCCGTCGCCGCCTCAAACAGCAAGATGGTTATATCTGGGGCACCTTGCCGCTGCCCATCTTGCTCGATATTCCACACGAATACGCTGCGATCAGACGACGCAGTGGCAATGAGGAACCCGTCTGGCGATACAGCCGTCGCAATCAGCATGTCTTCGCTGCTTTGCTGACGATGCACACCCAGGGGGTTAGGTCGACTGATCAAACCGACGCTGCCAGATGGGCCTGCCCCTCCATCTGGAGGTCCATTATCTTCAGGTAAGGCCCCTGGGCCAGCGACCTCTTCAGGTTGGTCGACCAAGCTGATCGCGACGAGCGTCCCACCGACAATCAGGGTCACCGCGACGATCACCAACCCGACGATGACGATGGTCGGCAGCCAGGGCTGCTGTGCCACCAGGGTTTGGGTATCAAGCGCAGGCTGGGTGCCGCTGCCGTCGCTGCTAGCGCTGCGATAGGGATTAGGCATCGCAACCAGATCGTCTTGATTGCCATCGCCCCTGAGGCCCTCAGGGATGGCTACGTAGGGAGGTGTAGGTGTACTGTGTTCGGCCGGAGCCGACTTCGGGTTGATGGCAGAGGGTGGTGGTGGCGGGAGCGTCTGACCTTCCAGCGCCCGCTTGAAGTCCTCTGCCATATCGACGGGTGAGACGTAACGCTCTTCTTTCTCCTTCGCCAAGGCACGCAGTACGACACTCTCAACGCTTGGTGGCAGATCCGGGCGCTTATCCGTCAAGGGCGGCGGTGGGTCGCTCACATGTTGGAAAATCAGGCCGAGGGGGGTGCTCGACTCAAAGGGCACATCGCCGGTCAGCATCTCATAGAGCATGATGCCCAAGGAGTAGATGTCGCTGCGGGGGTCCAGTTCCTCGCCGCGCCCCTGCTCCGGCGACATGTAGGCAGGTGTCCCGACAACCACGTTTGACCCAGTCAATTTGGCCATACTGCCTGCGGCCAGTTTTGCCAGCCCGAAGTCCGCCAGAATAGCGTTTCCGGTTTCATCTAAGAGCACATTGGAGGGCTTGATGTCACGATGGAGAACGCCCTTGTCGTGGGCATAATCCATCGCCTGAGCCACCTGGCTGAAAATCCGCGCCATCTCTGATAGGTCCATGTCCTTGCGGATACGGTCTTTGAGCGTGCCGCTGGACATGAACGGCATGACGAGATATGCCCGCCCCTGCACCTGCCCGTAGTCAAACACGGGTAGAATGTGCGGATGTTGTAGTTTGGCCAGCACCTTGGCTTCGCGCTCAAAACGCGCCCGGAAGGTCTCGTCAGACCCCAAGCTCTGCTGCAAGACCTTGATCGCCACATGACGGTCGGTGGGTTCATGGTAGGCGCGGTAGACGTGTGCCATCCCCCCCTTGCCGATCAGCCGCAGAATTTCGTAACTACCAACCTTCTTGTTCAGTAGATCGTCGGAGTCGGACACGCTCTACCCCCTTAGTATGTGGACAGTGGTCAACCGATAAACTCTGCCTAATCCTACAATTTTTTGCACATTTGCGCTGGTTTAGCCGCCAATATTCTGGATCACAAGATAAACACCGCCGACCAAACAGACCATAACATACAGCACGATCAGAACGACAACCAATGTCGGCAGCGCAGGGATGCGCCGACGCGCCCCTGAAGCGCTCGACAGCGATCCTCCGTCCCGCTCGACTTCTGCCAGGGCACTACCGACCAGAGCTTGCCGCTGCTTGTCTTCATCCAAGATGGCGGTTTGCGGCCCACTTTCGAGCGTGGCCGTTTGCATCCCCAATGCGGTGATCTCCTGAGGGCTGCTGCTCATCATCTGGATCACCGTGCTGCTCTCCAGGGCCGTATCCAGGGCCGCGATCAGATCGCCTGCGGTTTGATAGCGCTGCTCTGGGCGTTTGGCTAAGGCTTGCAGCATGACCGCGACCAGGGCGGCAGGCAGATCAGGCCGTGTCAGGCGTGGTGAGGGCGGTGGCTCATTGACGTGCCGATACATTAAGCTGAGCGCACTATCGCCCTCAAAGGGACGCTTGCCGACCAACATCTCGTAGAGCATCACACCGAGAGCGTAGATGTCGCTGCGCTGGTCAATCTCACCGGATTGAGCTTGCTCGGGCGACATGTAGGCGGGCGTACCCAGGATGACGCCCGAGGTTGTAAGATGTTCCCCGCTGTCTTCCGCCAACTTGACCAGGCCAAAATCGGCCAGCAGCGCGTTATCCGATTCATCGAGCAGCACATTGGCGGGCTTGATGTCGCGATGGAGCAGCTCTTTGCGATGGGCGTAATCGACAGCGCTGGCCACCTGAGTAAACAGACGCAGCGCGTCTTTGAACCTCAGCCCGCGCACCATACGGGCTTTGAGCGTGCCGAATGGGAGATAGGGCATCACCAGGTAGGCCAGCTTGCCCTGCTGCCCGTAGTCAAACACGGGCAGGATGTGCGGATGTTGGAGCGAGGCCAGGGTTTGGGCTTCTCGCTGAAATCGCGCCACGAATCCCTCGTCGTCGGCCAGGCTTTCCGGCAGCACCTTGATTGCCACATCACGCTGGGTGGCCTCATGGAAGGCTCGATAGACGGTGGCCATGCCCCCCGCCCCCACTTTCTCGCTGATGGCGTAGGTGCCTAACTGCTGCCCGCTTAGATCGGTCATCTCGCCTCCTTGACGCTGTGCATCGCCATTTCTATTATAGTCCGCAGCATCCAAGGAAAGGACACAATCCGAATGTCAAACGTCAAGGATTATCGGGATCACGTGGGCCGGCGCGAGGGAAAGCACTACAAAGCGGATCTGTTTCGCGGTGAGCAAGTCATGATCGGCATCAACTGCCTGGAGCCAGGCCAGACACAGCCCGTGCATGATCACGCTGATCAGGATAAGTTCTACATCGTGATGGAGGGGCGTGGGTGGTTCACCGTCGGCGATGAGCAGTTTGAGGCTGGACCCGGTATGGTGGTATGGGCAGCGATGGGCGTCCCACATGGCGTCGAGAATCGTGGCGACAGGCGGCTGACCATCGTGATGGGCATCGCCCCCCCACCGGGCTAACAGACTGCCACTTATCAAGATTCGCATCATCCATGCCTGATAGACTACAATGTGTTTAGTTAATTACCCATTTATTCGCATAATTAACTGCGGATAGTACCGGGAGGTCAATTTTGACGCCATCAACTGTCAATCGTCCAACAGGCATGGCCGCCTTTTGGATCGTGTGGGTGGGACAACTCGTGTCCTTGCTGGGCACCGGCATGACCAATTTTGCTATCACCATCTGGGCCTTTCAAATCACAGGCCGAGCCACTGATCTCGCTTTGATCATGGTGTTCTTTCAGGTGCCCTTGTTGATCATCAGCCCCTTTGTGGGTGTGTGGGTCGATAAGTTCGACCGCAAACTGATGATGATGCTCAGCGACCTGGCCGCAGGCATCGTCACGATCATCATGTTCACCCTCTATTCGCTCGACCTGCTGCAAGTCTGGCACCTCTTCATTGCTGCGTCGATCAATGGTTTGTTCCAGGCGTTCCAGTGGCCTGCCTATTCAGCGGCGCTGTCGGTGATGATCCCCAAAGAGCAGTACGTGCGGGCCAATAGTATGCTAGAGATCGCCGGGCCTGGATCGAACATTCTGGCCCCAGCGCTCGCTGGAGCCGTCATTGGCGGCGCGGTAGCGGTCGGCCTCGATGGCATTGCGCTGGTCTTTATGATCGACATCGTGACGTTTACCGCCGCGATTGGAACGCTGCTCTTCGTCTACATTCCCAACCCCGATCGAACGGCAGACGCCGCCAAGGTCGAAGGGCAGAACATCCTGCGCCAGGCGGCCTATGGTTTCCAATACATCTTTGAGCGCCCGCCCTTACTGGCCGTTCAAACGGTCTTCCTGGTCGGCAATCTCTTCTCCATGATGGGCATCGCCGTGCTCGCGCCGATGATCCTGGCGCGCAGCGGCAGCAGCGAGATCATCCTGGGTACGGTGCAATCGATCATCGCGGTGGGAGCTGTGGTCGGCGGATTGATCGTAGGGGCCTGGGGTGGATTCCAACGGCGCATCTACGGCGTGCTGATTGGTTGGATCATCACCTTTATGGGATCGGTGGTGGTCGCTTTGGGTCGCCCGGATGGCTTATGGATCATCTTCTGGTATCTTGGTGCCTTCTTCTTCTTCTTCAGTGCGCCGCTGATCAACGGCTCTAACCAGGCCATCTGGCAGTCGAAAATCCCGCCGGACTTGCAAGGGCGGGTCTTCTCCGCGCGCCGCCTGATTGCCTGGCTTGCCACACCCATTGCCGGTCTGATCGCTGGACCGCTGGCCGACTTCGTCCTCGAACCTGCCATGCAGCCGGGTGGTGCCCTGAGCCCGATCTTTGGCGCTGTGTTGGGCACCGGGCCGGGCGCTGGGATGGCCTTGTTGATGCTGATCACGGCGATGTTTGGCATCCTGGTGGGCGTGGTCGGCCTCACCCTGCCTTTGGTGCGCAACGTGGAAGACCTGCTGCCAGATCATGGGCAGGACGCCAAAGCACCGCCACCCGCCGAGGAGCAGGTTGAGACAGCACCGGAGCCTGCCGTCTCTTAAGCGCCCACTTCGTCACAGGATCGTAGTCGACACGAGCCGCATTCGCCTGTTAGAATGCGGCTCTGGATTCACAGTGACCGGAGTGAGGCATAGGAATGTCTAAAGAGAGTTTGATCGAGAAAATCAACCAGCGCGACGCTGTTGTGGCCGTGATGGGCCTGGGCTATGTGGG
>JAADYZ010000361.1 GCA_010092775.1 Chloroflexota bacterium | reverse complement strand
TTCTCGCCCTGGAAGGGATTGCAGTGCGTGGCGGTTGGCGCTTCACTCATACCGAAGCCTTCCATCAGTCGCCCGCCAGTCAATTGCTCGAATTTCCGTTTGGTCTCCGGGGCCAGAGGCGCCGACCCGCTGATACAGCCGCGAATCGAACTTAGATCGTATTTATCAAGGTCGTCGCGGTTGTTGATTGCATTGTATAAAGCGGGCACACCCATAAAGATGGTCGGCTTAAAGGTCGTGATCACGTCCAATACATCTGGGATGTCACGCGGGTTGGGCACCATATACATCGGCGCGCCAATACTCACAGCGAAATTCAACACAGCAACCATGCCATAAACATGGAAGAGTGGCACCGCTGCCAGGAAAGAGTCTGTTTCTGCCCCTTGACTCGCTAGCCAGGCTCGCATCTGGACGGTGTTGGCGACCAGCGCAGAATGAGGCCCACGCGCAGCCTTGGGCAGCCCTGTCGTGCCTCCTGTGTACTGGAAAATGGCCGAGTCTTCCTTCGGTTTGATCTCGACTGGTTTACGCTGTTTAGCGGTGTAGGTCTTCAGAATGTCGGGCAGCCAGGCATCACCGTCCTTCAACGACTCGACGTAGTGGCCGTCCTTTTTCTCGCGGGCCAGGGTGAAGAGCAGGCGAGCCAGGGGCGGCAAGAATTCCTTGATGTTAGTGACGATGATGTGCTCGATTGGTGTCTCAGCGCGGACGCTGTTGATCCCTTCGTAGAAGGAACTCATCACAATCGCCACCCGGATGTCGGCATCGTTAAGCTGGCCAGCCCACTTCTTTGGGGGGAAGGTGGGATTCAAGGCGACCACCGTAGCGCCTGCCTTGAGTATCGCGTAGAAGGAGATCACAAACTGGGTCGAGTTGGCCAGGACGATCCCAACGCGATCGCCTTTCTTTACACCGCGATCTTGGAGGGCGGCTGTCAAACGGTCGACTAGATTGTTCAATTCGCGGTAGGTGACGGCTTGGCTAACACGCCCAACCACGGGCAAGCTCGCAGACATCACCGACGAATCGCGAGTCGGGTACTTTTCTGCCGCTTGTTCAAGCAGGTCAAATACGGATACATCAGGGTAAGGTGCTAGAGACTCGGGTATGCCAGAATCGTAGCTCTTCACCCAGGGCTTCTCGTCATACATATTCTGTTTTGCCTCCTCTGCGTCCGGTTCAATTCGCGTGGATGAATTGAGTCAACTCGGGTCGAAAACCGATAGATTGGTGGGTTGGGATTGTTGAGCGAGGCCAGATGGTGTGGCGATGGACCATCGTTCAACAGCTAACCGCGATTTGTCGCTATAATGCTATACGGATAGTATAGTCTAGCTCATTCGAGTCTTCAAGATAAACAAGATGCACTACGATGAAAAGCAAGAAGGGGTAGGTGATGGAAGCGAGCCAAACTAGCCAGATGGTCGCCTGGCTTGATGAAGAACGACGCAAAGACAAGGCGCTCATCACCAAGCTTGAGGAGCGCAATGCATCACAAGCGGCCATTATCGAGGACCTGGGCCGACGTATTCAAGCCCTTGAGGGCCAAGTCTCTGCGACGAATTCGCGGGTCTTGACGGTCAAGACCTTTGACGACACTATTGCACGGCTCCGCCAGGAGATCAGCGGGCAGATTGAGCAGGTTGGGTCGCGCCGCAGCTCCGTCGAGCAAGATATGAAGAAGATTCGCGAGATGGATCGTGACGCGACAGCTCGCGCCCTCGAGGAACTCCGGGAGGACATCTATGCTCGCATCGATCAGACGATCGCCCCCCGCCGTACCGAAGAGGAACGTCTCTCACGTGTCGCGGCTGAACTTCAAGCCTACGCCGACAGCCTCGGACGCAGCATTGAGGAGTTCGAGCGCTCGCTTAGCTTTCTCGAAGAACAGCGTCGTCACGATACACGCCGCCTGTCCGACCTCAGTGGCGAAGTGATCGAACTCAACAAGCGCTTGGAAAGCACAACTCCCAAAATCGAACTGCTGGAAGACCTCAGTCGACGAAACGAACGCAGCATTCTGGAGGTCACTGGGGCCAATATGGAACTACGCCAGCAGCAAATGGATTGGATTGAACAGGAGTCGCTCTCGGCGCAGAAGCGTGAACGCATGATGAGTGACATGACCAAGCGCATGGAAAACTTCACCGAAGATATGACCGTCTACCAGCGCCAGATCGAGAGTTGGTTCGAGATTCAGAACACGATCAAAAAGCAAGTGGATGACTTTGACCGTGTAGCCGATCGCGTCGACCGGCGGTTGAACGAAGTCTCCGAGGTACAGCGCTTATCGGAAGAACGCTTCCGACGCGAATGGGAAGAATTCCTCCAGGATGACCAGAAACGATGGCGTCAGTTCACCTTGACGAACGAAGAAGCATGGAGTGAAAATGCGAAGGCGCTCGAAGACATCCTCAATCAAATCGCGAAGATGAACGATCGGATCGAGCGCATCTCAACCGCAACCCAGCATCTCCTGAGCACCCAGCAAGAGGCCTTCGGTCGTCTGTCGACGTACTACAATGAGATGCGCGACCAGAACGATGACAATATGAATGCCCTGCCTCCACTGACCTGACCGAACTCCCTATGCATTATGTGATTGGCACAGCCGGCCACGTCGATCACGGGAAGTCGACGCTGGTTGAGGTATTGACCGGTATTGATCCCGACCGTCTGGCCGAAGAAAAACAGCGCGCAATGACCATTGATCTGGGCTTTGCGTGGACTGAACTCCCCGATGGCACCCAAATTGGCATTGTCGACGTGCCAGGTCACCGTGACTTCATTGAAAACATGCTGGCTGGCGTCGGTGGGATCGACCTGGCTCTGCTGGTGGTGGCAGCAGATGAAGGGGTGATGCCACAGACGCGTGAGCATCTGGCCATCCTTGATCTACTCAACATCCCCAGTGCAGTGGTAGCCCTCACCAAGATTGACATGGTTGATGATCCAGAGTGGCTTGAATTGGTTCAACTCGATCTGGCGGACTTGTTGGCCCTAACCCATCTGGCCGAGGCACCCATCATCCCGGTTTCTGCCTTAACCAACGACGGCCTAGACCAGCTTCTCCTCACTCTGGAAGAAACCCTTCAACAGCGTCAGCCTCGCCCTGACCTTGAGCGCCCAAGACTGCCTATTGATCGGGTATTCACTGTCAGTGGGTTCGGCACGATCGTAACGGGGACGCTTACGGGTGGGCGACTAGTGATTGGTGATGATATTGAGATTCAGCCAGGTGGCCTGACCGGTCGGGTTCGGGGGCTGCAGAGCCACAAAGAGGCCGTCGAGGTCGCGCAGCCTGGCAAAAGGGTCGCGGTGAACGTCGGTGGGCTAGACCGTGACGACCTGGCACGCGGACAGGTATTAGCCAGGCCAGGCATATTGAGGGGGACACAACTGATTGACACCATGTATCGTCACTTACATGATGCCCCGCGCGCCTTAGAACACGATACCGAGGTAAAGTTCTTCAGCGGCGCGGCTGAAACAGTGGCCACCGTTCGTCTCATCGGCGACGATGTCCTCCTGCCTGGTGGCCAAGGCTGGCTTCAAGTGGTACTCAGTGAACCCCTGGCGCTCGACCAGGGAGATCGTTATATTTTGCGTGTACCGTCGCCTGCTCAGACGATCGGGGGCGGTGAGATCCTAGACGCTCACCCCGCACATCGCTGGCGGCGCTTCAAACCAGATGTGATCACCCGCTTCCAAGCGCTCTCATCAGGCCGTCCCGAAGATCGTCTGCTCAATACACTCAATGGCCTGGTATCCGCTTACCCTGTCAGTTTGGTCAGTGATTTGGGCCTGAGCGATGAAGAGATTGGCAATCTCATTGACAGTTTGGGCAATGACATTATTCACCTATCCGACGGGAAAATTATGTCACAGGCGATGTTTGGCAAGTTGATCCAACAGCTTCAACAAGAACTTACTAGCTACCATGAGATGCACCCCCTGCGTTTGGGAATGCCCCGTGAGGCGCTTCGCAGCCGCCTTGGGTTGAACCACTCAGACTACCATGAGCTATTGGCCTTGGCCGAGGCGGAGAGGCTCATTGAGAGTGACGCCAGCATGGTCCGTTTGGCATCTCACGAACTGCGCTTTACTCCGCAACAAGAGACGGCGCTGACCCACTTTTGGACCCAAGTGGAAGCCGACCCAACCAAGCCACCCACCGTCAAAGAGATTCTGGCCGAATTGGGTGAGCCCGTCTTTGACTTGCTGGTGCAGCGTGGTGACTTGATTCGTGTGAGCAAAGACATCGTCTTCGATCTCGATACCTATCGTGATTTGGTGCGCCAGATCGAAGACTATCTAAGGGTGCAGGGTAGCATCACTGTGGCAGAGGGACGCGATCTGCTCAATACCACCCGTAAGTACATCTTGCCCCTCCTTGAGCATCTAGATCAAGTCGGTTTAACCCGCCGCGACGGCGACCAGCGTGTGCTCAATCGTCAGACGAAGCCGCCGCAAGCCGACTGAGTAGATCAGCCCGCATCGACTCGGGAAGCTGATTCCACGGGATGCCGAGCAAGGCACCTTCCAGACTGTACAACAAATTCAGCGAGACTCGTTCGGGGTAGGCTGACTTGACACGTAGATAGGCCTTAATGACCCCCATCTCGATCAGGTCTTGCTCAGTGAATATTCCGACATCCTTGAGCCAAGCCGCGGTCACTTTGCCGATATTGCGAAGATTTTTAACGTCTGTCATAAGCTGATGAGGGTGAGGAGCACACATCGTGCCCCTCACTTAACGGACTATGTGGACATTAACATATAGGCGACCAGAACGGGGATCGCACATCCGAGAAATACGAACACCGACAAGGCCAGGATCAAGACCAGGGCTACCGGGGTTGAAGGACGCACAGTACGCCGCAGAACCGGACGAGAGATAAATCCGTAAAACTCCTTTGCCATCTTTCTACAACCTTTACTTCAATACATCAACGTTTTACCAACAAATCATCAATCTTACTCCAACTCTATTGTACACGAAAGCCTCGTCGAGCGTAAGTCTGCCCGTCAAACCTCCCCAAAGGTGGGGGCTCGGCGCAATAAAAAAGAGCCAACTCATGGGAGCTGGCTCTTCGTCGCGCAAGACTGCCAATTGCTTAGTACTCTGGCATCGGCGGGGTGGCAGCCTCTTCTTCTGGCATATCGGTAATCAGCGCCTCAGTGGTCAGGATCATCGCGGCGATGCTGGCTGCATTCTCCAAGGCACCCCGGGTCACCTTAGCCGGATCGATGATACCGGCCTCGATCATGTCAACAAACTCACCGCTCATCACATCATAGCCCAAGCGGGTGTTGCCCTGCTCAGCATGTAGGCGGCGCACGCTATCGATGATCACCGCACCGTCGCGCCCGGCGTTGGCCGCAATTTTGCGGATCGGAGCTTCTAACGCGGTGCGCACAATCTGGATGCCGGTATTCTCATCCGGATAGGTCAGTTTCAGGTCATCCAGCACACTGACAGCATTGGCCAGGGTCACGCCACCGCCAGGAACAATCCCTTCTTCTACGGCAGCACGAGTCGCGCTCAGGGCATCCTCAACACGATGCTTCTTTTCCTTCAGTTCGACCTCGGTAGCCGCTCCAACGCGGATAATGGCCACACCGCCAGCGAGCTTGGCCAGGCGCTCTTGCAGCTTCTCACGATCGTAGTCGGAGGTTGTGTTTTCAACCTGAACCTTGATCTCCTCAACACGACCGCTGATGGCAGCTTCTTCACCAGCGCCCCCGATAATGGTGGTGTCGTCCTTGGTCACGATGATCTTTTCGCACTGACCAAGATCATCCAGCGTGGCGGTCTCCAGCTTGCGACCCAGTTCCTCGGAGATGACAGTGCCGCCAGTCAGGATAGCGATGTCTTGCATCATAGCCTTGCGACGGTCGCCAAAGCCAGGAGCTTTCACTGCGATGACGTTCAACATGCCACGCAGCTTGTTCAGCACCAGCGTGGCCAGCGCCTCGCCGTCGATGTCCTCGGCGATGATGACCAGTTCGCGCTTGCCACGGTTGAGCAGCTTCTCCAGCAGGGGCATCAGATCGGCAGCCGCGCTGATCTTCTTCTCGTGGATCAACACATAGGGCGATTCAATCACTGCTTCCTGCGCCTCAGCATTGGTGATGAAGTAGGGGCTGATGAAGCCACGATCGAACTGCATACCCTCGACGTACTCGGTCTCAAATTCGAGGCCCTTGCTTTCCTCGACGGTGATGACGCCATCCTTCCCAACTTTCCACATCACCTCAGCGATCAACTCACCAATTTCCGCGTCTTGTGCGGAGATGCTGGCCACCTGGGCGATCTCTTCTTTGGTGTCGATTTCCTCAGCCGCCGCCAGGACAGCTTCAGCAATACGCTGGGTCGCCGCCTCGATGCCACGCTTGAGCAGCATCGGATTGGCGCCAGCGGCAACGTTCTTCAGGCCCTCAGTCACCATCGCCTGTGCCAGAACAATGCTGGTGGTCGTGCCATCACCAGCGATGTCGTTGGTCTTGGTGGCCGCTTCCTTCAGAAGCTGTGCGCCCATATTCTCGTAGGGATCTTCTAGCTCGATTTCCTTGGCCACGGTCACGCCGTCATGGGTGATTGTCGGGGCACCCCACTTCTTGTCGATGGCCACGTTGCGGCCTTTCGGCCCCAGAGTGGTGGTGACTGCGTCGGCCAGCGTGTCGACGCCGCGCTTTAAACGGCGGCGCGCATCTTCCTGAAATACAAGTTGTTTTGCCATAAGTAAGTTCTCCCGTTAAATGTGTGTGTAAGTGGAAAACGTCAAACTAGTCTTCGAGGATGGCCAGAATATCTGACTCGCGTAGGATGAGCAGCTTCTTGCCGTCCATCTTGATCTCGGTGCCGCCATACTTGGCATAGAGCACCGTCTGCCCCTCTGCGACTTCCATGGGGATGCGGTTGCCATCCTCATCCCGACGGCCTTGGCCGACGGCCAGAATGGTGCCCTGCATCGGCTTTTCCTTGGCGGTCTCTGGAATATACAAACCGCTCTGTGTACGCTCTTCGCCTTCATTGGGTTCGACCACAACGCGGTCGTTCAGTGGGCGCAAATTCAACGACATGCTGAATAGCCTCCTGGTATTGGGTTGCTGATGGGTGGCGTCTTGCCTGATTAGTCTATGGTTTAGCACTCACAGCTTATGAGTGCTAAACCATAACAAAGTGTACAAAGGTGAGGCGGGAAGTTCAAGCCCTTTTGGAGGGAATCTTATGTCATTCTGATAAAGTGTCGTCGGATGGGGAGTCGGCCTGCTCGGGGCTTGCTTCGGCGTTGAGGTAGCCATCGCGAGGGCGGTCGGCGAGCGGGCCGCTTAGCGGGGGAGTATCGCCATCGAAATCATTGTCGAGAGCCTGCTCGTCCTCTTCTTCGGGAAGATTCTCGATCCACTCAACCAGTTCCTCAGCCTGCTCCAATGCTGCGACCTTTAGCGCCTTGAAGGCATCGCGGGCCTGTAACGCATAATCCCAGGCCTGATCGACCAAATCCATCGCCAGATAGACTTCTGCCAGGTTAAACCACAGGACGGCCTGGTCATAATAGCTCTCCGTCGACTCGTAGGTTCGCAGGGCCTCGGTCATCAAAGTCACCGCCTGATCGAGCATCCCTTGCTGACGCAGCAGTATCGCCCGTTGGCTCTTAGCCTGGGCCACGCCATGAGGATCATCAACGACGTTGAACAACTGAATGGCTTTCTCATAATCTTGATTGGCCTGCGCCCACTCACCACGATCATCACGAATGGCCCCCAACTGTACCAGGCAGCGCGCCTCCAGGGCTGTGGCGCGCAGGCGCCGTGCGATTAAAGAGGCTTCGGTCAGGGCCATCTGTGCTTCGTCGCGTTGGCCAAGCTGCTTGTGTGCTACCGCCAGATTGAAGTACGTTTGCGCCAGATCGAGCAGGGCATCCGGTAAAGCCTCTAATTCTGGCAAGCTGCGTCGAAACACCTGGATGGCTTCCTGATTCTTACCCTGGAGCATCTCCAGGTTGGCCATATTGTTTGTTGCTTGCAGTTGGCCGCGTTCATCCTTCTCCCGCTTGAAGAGGTTGCGTGCATCCTTGTAGGCGCTGCGTGCTTCGCCCCAATCGCCGCGCCCTGCCATCCACCCACCGATCATCAGCAGGCGTTCGGCGGCCTGGGTAGTTTTGCCAGTCTTCAAGGGGATGGTCGCCCACACCCGAAATGCTTCGCGCAGCCCTTCAGGATCAGCCACCGAACGCGCGACGGCAACTCGCATCGCGGCCGCTTCGTCATAACTCGGGTCGAGGGTCAGCGCCGATTCAAGCGCCGTTAGTGCTAACTCATTCTGGCCGCGCGTCCAGGCGGCATGGGCACGGGCCATTTGCTCGATTGCCTGGAAGTTGCTTGGACAGCCCACTCCATTGATCCGCTGGCGCAAATCATCGGTGATGGTCAGACCAAGCGCTTCCAACAGACTGACACTCACCCGTTTGATGAAGCGATCAAATGCGTTCAGCGGCGCGGCTACTTCTAGCGGAATGCCAGGGAGATCAGGCGCATCGACGCGCAGCTTGAAGGCCAGCAGGCCGCCATCGACGTCCTTTACGTAGCTTCCGTGGATCAGCGCTCTCAGCTTGTACTGATTCTGCAGGGCACGGACCAACTCCTTGTCGAGTGGCAAGGCGTATTTCTTAGCTTCTAAATGCAGCGCAATCTCATTGAAATCCCATAGGGCCACTTGTACCCCTGCCAAGTGGCTGTGGAGCAGCTTGGCCAAGACCGCTCCGAGCCAGGCTTCTGACTCACCGGGCAGTTTGGCGACCAGCGGCACAATGGCAATCTCTGGATTGGCTGTTGTTTGTTCCAGCGTCATAATAGGAGTCTTTCTAGCCTGCTAAGCAAGCAGCGATGATTAGCGCCCTGCCGTGGCGTCCAGTGCGTCAATCGCGGTGTTGAGCACGCTGTCTTGCTCGCCTAACACAGATTCACGGGTAAGTGGCACGCGCAGGTCTGGCACAACGCCGCGCCCCTCAATGTGAATCTCGCCGTTCATATCAACTGCGCGGCCAATTGTGAAGCGTACGGTGATTCCATCAGGCATACGGAAGTCCTCGACGCTGCCACCTAGCCCGGCGGATGGCATATGACCAACGATCAACGCACGGCCTTGAATAGTCATATTATAGGCAAAAAACTCACACGCGCTGGCACAGGCTGGGCCCACCAAAATAGCAAGCTCACCTTCGTAGCGCAAGGCTGGGTCTGGCGGGTAGAAGACATCCACCGTATCAGGGTCGAAGTAGAAGGCACCCAGGCTTTCGTTGTAGGCGCCGCTGTTCCCCAATTCCCACTCCTGATCGAAAAAGTAGGCGGCCATCTGATCGGCCAGATAGCCGCGCCCGCCGCCGTTTTGGCGCATATCGATCACGATGCCCGGCACGTTGGCCTCTTTGAAAGCACGGATCATTCGCTCCCACAGCATGACAGTCAGGACATCATTGTCGAAGAAACTGGTCATTTGCACATAGCCATAACCGCTGGGCAGCAGCTCATACTCTACCGGCAGGGCAAGCGGATCACGTCCCGCTTGCAGCGAGGATTGATTGTAACTGCCCCATTCGGCGATTGCGGTTAGGCTGATGTCTTGTGGATCATCGTCTGGATTCTGGATGCGCAACTGTACAGCCTCGCCCACTGGAAAACGCATCACCTGTCGGGCCTGCTCCAATCGCTCGACATGTGTCGTGCTGAAGGGGCCACGCCAGGAACGAACGGCACCGATGACGTCTGCAATGGGCTGTCCATTGACCGCAATGATCTCCGCGCCACGTTGAATACCGGCTCGGTCTGCCGGTCCCTCATCAATGAGGATATGGACGATCGCCCGTCCATCATCTAATTCACGGATCGCCAGACCCAACCCACCTGCGATTTCTGCATCGCGCTGGGCACGCAGGTTGCTGGTCAGGGTGAAGCCGACATGGCCGTCCGGTATGGACCATAAAAAGTCTCGTAGGGCGAGCTGATAGGCCAGGCTGCTGCGATCGCGTTGCGCTTGCTCAATACGTGGACGATACCTGCCCGCCAGAGCCTCCCAATCAATCGCCTTGTGCTCTGTGAAGGCATATTCTCGGCGCAGCTTGTCGAGCATCCCGTCGAAGGCATCAACATAGTTGAGCTCCGCAAAAGACACCAGGGCCGCCCCCTCAGGCTCAAAGAGATTGACCTCAACCTCGCGCGAACGATCAAAGCGAAAGGGATCGCGGTCCAGATTTACCAGAGTGTATCCGGCGGGAACGCGCAGCACCGGATCATCCGGAGTGAAGAGCAGACCGTCCTCGCCAAAGCCGGCTGGAAAAGCTTGCTCGTCATCCGGAGCGTAGATCAGCAAGCTGCCACCGACAATCTCGCGCAGTGTGTCGGCATCCTCACTGGTGCGCGTCGAGGCATAAGCGGTCGACCATCCGCCACCACCCAGATCGCGTCGTTCGAGATAAGGATCACCAAAGACATTGTTCCAGTAGGCCACCGCGAAGATCATTACACCCGGATCGCTCGCGCCGTCGTTGTCTACGTCACGCAGGCTGCCTTGTGGCTCTAGGGGTAAGGCCAGCGAGTAACTGAACGGCGACATGTCGAAATCTGAGGTGATCTGACCCAGGGTTTGTGAAGCAACTGGGAACAAGAAACCACGGTCCCGATCGACGAAACCCGCCTGGTCCTCCAGGATGATCAGCGGTTGGGCCACTTCACGACTGAAGAAGGGATTGGTGTAGCTCACTTCACCCCGGATGACGACTGGTCCGCCTTCGTCATTGCGAATCACGGCAGGCGGAATCTCTATCTCGCCGTCGCTGGGCACTACACCCGGTTGAGCTGGTGGTCCAATAACCGATTCTTGCAGGCTGCACGCGATCCCAGCGAGCAGCAAGCTCAGTAAGGCAGCACGCCACATCGATGGGATCATCTATACCAAATCGATCACAGAGCCGTCGGGCGTTTTGGTCACTTCGATGCGCACCGGGAAGGCCTCTTTGAGTTCATCAATATGCGTGATCACCAGGACCCGATCGAAGTCGTTCTGGATTTGGTTAATGGCCTGGATCAAGCGTTCGCGCCCCTGAACATCCTGCGAACCGAAGCCCTCATCAATGATCAAAGTGCGTAGTTGCGCACCAGCCCGGCGCGCCAACATCCGGCTAAGAGCCAACCGCACCGCAAAGTTGATGCGGAAGGACTCACCGCCGCTGAAGCTATCATAGTTGCGGGTACCCAATTCATCCGCGATGAGAATGTCGAGCGTCTCACGCGTGCCGCCCGACTTGTTGTCACGCTGCGTATCGAAGCGGATGTGCATTCTGCCGTCCGTCATGCGAGCCAAAATCTGGTTGGCCTCATTCTGAATCTCCGGGATCGCGGTCTCAATAATCATGGCGGGTACCCCATTCTTGCTGAAGGCTTGCCGCAGTTCTTCGTAGATGCCTTGTTCCTCCGCCAACCCATCGAGCCGTTCGCGCAGTTCACTGCGCCGATTGCGCTGCTGTTCCAGCGCCTTCAGGCGTTGATCAGCCGCACCAACCTTGTAGCGCGCCCGGGCCTCTTCTTCGCGCAAGAAGGCTAACTCTTGTTCGCAGCGATCATAATCGACCAGCATGCTGTCTAGCTCATCCAGTTCCGCACGCAGCGCCGTCAGAAGTCGATCATCCTCTGCCAAGTGAGCCTCCCACTCGGCAACTCGTGTATCCAGGCTAGCCCGATTCTCTTCAAGTTCTTGAACCCGTTCGCGCGCCTTCTCCAATTCCGCCTTGCGCAACTCAAATTGACGATTCTGTTCGATGGTTCGGCGCGCTTCTTCATGCGCCAAATCATCGTAGCCAAGCTGCTCTAGTTTCGTCTCGACCTCAGCTAATTCTGCCTGCTCCGCTTCGGCATACCACCCCTCGCCAAGTTTAGCGCTGACTTCCTCTAAGCCAGCCTGGGCCGTCTCATACTCCACCATAGCCTGATTGGCCCGATTGATCCGTTCACTCAGGGTGGCTGCATGCTGTTGCAAGGCCGGTAGCCGCCGCAGATCGCCCTCGACAGACTGCACCTGTCCTTCCAAGGTCTCAATCTGTGCACTCAAGTCGCTGATTGTGGAGCGGTTCGTTCGGTAGGTATCGGCCTTGGTGGTCCCTTCATCACTCAGGTGCTCAATCAAGCCTTCACGATCATGGTCGGTCAAGTCCTGGCCACACAAGGGGCAGACCGGTTCTGTCGCCGCCAGCAATTGATCACGTCGTGACTTCAAAACATCCATCTCGCCCCGCAGCGCCCGATTGGTGGCATCCAGATCAGCTCGCTGTTCACGAAAGGTGGCGACCTCCTGTCGCCACACCGTTACTTTCTGTTCCATCTCCTGCAGAGCCTGGATGTCTTGCTCGACCTCTGCCAGGTTGCGAGCCTCTGTTCCATCCCGAATCGCCTCCTCTAGCGAGGCAACTCGCGTTTGGAACTCCCGCTGCTGCGCATTGAGTTCCGCTCGCGCCGCAGAGATATGTCTTTGCAGCAAAACCTGTCGATCGCGCAGAACAGCTTGTTCGCGGAGCATATCACTCAGGTCGCGTTCATGGCGCAGGGCTGCTTGCAGCGTTTCATAGCCGTGTTGGATCTCATCGCTGGCCTCAAGTAATTCGCGTACATCAGTAAGGCGCCCATCGACTTTAGCACGCTCAGCGAGCAGTCGATCGAGTTCAGCCCGATTGCTGTTCACACGGCTGGCCAGCGTGCGATGATGCTGCTCCTTCGCCTCACGCTCGCGGCGCGCATAATCTAGCGCTTGAAAACGCTCTTGAGCCGCAGCGACTTGCTGTGTGATGGATTCAACTTCGCGCTGCGTCGCGATCAGCTCGTCCTTATACTGCTGTTCTCGCGCTAACTCCTCTTGAATATCTCGCAACTGCGCATCGATCTGGCGCTTCTCGCCTTCTAATTCCTTGAGGCGCTGCTTGGCTCGCGCCTCGTAGTCTTCCCAGGCTTTCAAGCCGAGGATCTCACTCAGGATGACCTTGCGCTCAGCGGGTGTCTTCTGTGTAAACTCATCTGCCCGCCCTTGCATTAAAAAGGATGAGTTGATGAAGGTGTCATAATCCAAATTGAGGATGTTGCGAATCTTCTGCTCTGTCACCCGGATGTTTTGCTCACTCAAGTCACGCCAGCGGCCATCGCCATCTTGAATGCTAAGGAGTAGTTCACTGCGACCGCGCCCCTTGCGGGAGCGCCAGCGCTTGACTCGATATAGATCGTCGTGCATGGCGAAGGTCAACTCAACGTACATCTCCTCCTCGTTGCCATGTACCAAGTCGTCATGAGCAACACGCGCCTTGCCCCACAACGACCAGGTGATCGCATCCAGCAGCGAGGACTTTCCCGCCCCGTTGGCACCAGCCAGGCAGGCAACATGCACACCTGTCAGGTCTAGCAGTTGAGGCTTGTGATAGGCCAGAAAGTTATATAGCTCAATTTTGACCGGAATCATACGGTATTCTCACCAAATCAACCCAGCGTTTCCTAAGGTCATCTATCACGTGGTTCATTATTTGCCGGCGGCTGCCGACGCTTCAGGAGCTGCAATCGGAGCGCGTTCTTCAACCTCGATCTCTACACCTTTGATGCGGCTGAGGAAGCCGCGGACGCGACGATAGTCGGTTGTTTCCTCGAAGGCCAAAGACACTCGCCGACCAGAGCGGATCAGTACAATCTCGAAGCTATCGCCACCAATCACACTGATCAACTCACCGTGAATACGCTGCATCAGCCGCTTATCTTGTTCCGAGTCGCGGGTCTGGCGCAATGTGATCCGGATGTGATGGGTGAACTGCTCATCCGGCGCTGGGGCTGGGAGCTCAGCTGATGGCTCACTTAGCACCTCAACCGGGGGCGCTGGGAGCGCGCTGTCGCCCTCCTGATGGTCGTTGTCAGCCTGTTGCTCTGGATAGTCTTCATCGCTCGGCGGGCGGGCGGCGTAGGCTGCGTCTGGGTCAAAGGGCGGCTCATCTTCCGAGTCATAGTCAGAGACGGGTGGCTCCCAGATCGGCTCTTCGAATGGGATGTCATCCTCGTCTTCCCAGCCAATCGCCTCAACCTGCTCTAGATTCTGGGTGGCGCTGTCAACCAAGAGGGACATATCGCGCTCGGTGTCCAGCTTGCCGCTGATCAGCAAGATCGAGTCCAGCTCCCATAGATCGATGGTCTCCTGCCAGGTACGTGGGAAAACGACCACCTTGAGGATGCCCGATGCATCTTCGACAGTGGCGATGGCCATATCATCACCCTTTTTGGTGACGAGGGTGCGCAGGTCAACCACCATACCCAGGATCGAGATTTGCCGATCATGGTCGTCATCGGTTAGGTCGCTGATGTAGGTCTTGACGTTAATATTGTAGTGCTGGATCAATCGCTCAACCGGGTGTTGGCTGACAGTTACGCCAACCAGTTCGCGCTCCCACTTAGACATTTCACGAGGCAGCACGCTTTCATAGTTGCTCTCCAAGAGGTCCTGAGTATTGCTGTACACCTCGACCCCGGTCGCTTCGCCAAATAGACTCATCTGCCCAATATCGGCAGCTTTGTGAACGCTCGTACTCACACCAACCATTCGGTCGATTGATGCCAGCAGTTGTGGGCGCTCTGCAAACTCATCTAAGGCACCCACGCGGATCAGGCCTTCCAGGGCACGTTTCCCCACCTGACGCATATCCACGCGCTGGCACAAGTCGGCCACATCTGTGAAGGGTTGGTCTCCTCGCGCCTTCAGGATGGCCTCCACGGCTCCTGTGCCTACGTTCTTGATGGCGTCAAGGCCAAAACGGATGGAGCGACTCCCATCACTTTGCTCTTCGATGGTGAAGTCGTGGCCGCTGTAGTTCAGATTGGGTGGCAGCAGATCAATGTGCAAGCGTTGGCGGCATTCACTGATGTAGCGCCCAATCTTTTCAGTGTTGTCACGCTCCAGCGAAAGCAAGGCTGTCATGTATTCATGTGGGAAATGTGCTTTCAGGTAGGCCGTCTGGACGGTCAACACAGCGTAGTCTGCTGCATGGGATTTGTTAAAGCCATAGCGAGCGAAGAATTCAATATCAGCAAAGATTTGTTCGGCTGCATCCAGGTCAACGCCGCGTTCCGGCCCTTTGTCGCGGAATATGTCGCGGTGTTTAACCAGTTCTTTTTCCTTCTTCTTGGCGACGGCACGGCGCATCAGGTCGGCCTCACCCATCGAGTAGCCAAACAGATCAGAGGCAATCCGCATGATCTGTTCCTGGTAGACGATAATGCCAAAGGTCTCAGCCAGGATCGGCTCAAGATAAGGATGATGGTAGGTGATGTCTTCCTCTTTATGCATTCGGCGGATGTAGCTGGGGATATACTCCAGCGGACCAGGCCGATATAGTGAGATGGCCGCGATGATATGCTCAAAGCGTGAGGGGCGCATCTCGGTGAGGGTGCGGGTCATGCCTCCGCCCTCCACCTGGAAGACGCCCGCGGTATTCCCCCTCATCAGGACATCAAAGGCCTGATCAAGGCGTGCGTTGTAGTCCTCTGCGCCGTCTTCGTCCAGCTCCATATGACGATGCGGGATGGTATTCAAGTCGAACTTGATGCCATGATACTGCTCAATCAGGTCGCAGGCTTTACGCATCACCGTCAGGGTGCGTAAGCCCAGAAAGTCAACTTTGAGCAGCCCCATTGCATCGACGACTTCCATCGGCCATTGCGATACCGAGCCCAGGGGGCTGTCGCCATCGCTCTTAGTCGGGCGATTGAGCGGTACGTACTCCACCAGCGGCTTATCAGCGATCAGCACACCGGCTGCGTGTGTGCTGGCGTGGCGCGACACCCCCTCTAACTTCTTGGCCGTATCGATTAAGCGGCGGATATGCGGACGGTTTGCATCGCCATAATAAGCGGCGAACTCCGGTACTTCTTCCAAGGCCTGCTCAATGCTGACCGGTTTACCTGGAATGTTGGGCACGGTCCGTACCACTTCATCGACCTCGTTGAGGGGCACGTCCATCGTGCGGGCTACGTCGCGTAGAGCGGCGCGCGCGCCCAAGGTCCCAAAAGTGATGATCTGCGCAACCTTCTCCTCACCATAGCGATCAACGCAGTATTGAATCATCTCAGCCCGGCGGTCATCCGGATAGTCGAGGTCGACATCCGGCATGTTGGTGCGGAACGGATTCAAGAAGCGCTCGAAGAGCAGATCGTTTTGCAGTGGATCGATGTGGGTGATTCCCAATGAATAGGCTACTAGCGATCCTGCGCCAGATCCGCGTACATTCCACCAGATGTCAGCACGGCGCGAGAACTCACACAGGTCCCATACGATCAGGAAGTAATCATCGAAGCCCTTGTCGTGGATAATCCTGAGCTCGTGGTTCAGCCGCTCTTGGACTTCTGACGAGCTTGCTCGCTCTCCAAAGCGCCACACCAAGCCCTGCTCGCACAGATGACGCAAGTAGCTCTCCGCAGTGAAATCATCGGGCACCGGGAACTTGGGTAGTTTGTAGCTGCGATCATCCAGATCAACCTCACACATCTCAGCAACTTCAACCGTATTGGTCAGCGATTCTGGAATCTCGCCAAAAATGTCCCACATCTCACGCTGAGAACGCATATGGTAGCTTGCATCGCTGAAGCGCATACGCTGCTTGTCACTGATCAAACTGCTCGTACCGATGCACAACAGCACATCGTGCGGTTCGGCATCTTCCTGACGCACGTAGTGGACGTCATTGGTCGCCATGTACTTCAAGTTGGCATATGGGCTTACCCGGTCCATCAACTGGCTGTTGACGTGTCGCAGCTCCTGAATGTCATGCTCTTGTAGCTCGACAAAGAATCGATCCTCGCCAAAAACATCAAGATACCAACGCAGTTCCTCCATTGCTTCTTCAGGTCTGTTCTTCATTAGAAGCTGGGGGATGGGTGCAGCCAGGCAACCCGTCGTGCAGATCACGCCCTCTGAATGGGCAGCGAGAAACGCCTTGTCGATGCGCGGTTTGTAGTAGTAGCCGCGCAACTGCGACTCGCTGGCGATCTTAAGTAGGTTCTGATAGCCCGTCTGATTCTGTGCCAAAAGCAGCAGATGCTTATAGTCACGGTCGAGTTGAGGGTCGCGATCTTCCATGCCACGCGGAGCCAGGTAGGTCTCCACGCCAATAATCGGTTTGATGCCTGCTTTTTTGCACGCATCGTAAAACTCGACGACACCGTACATTGCACCGTGATCGGTAATCGCTAAGGAGCTCATCCCCAATTCGACGGCGTAGCTCACCGCATCCTTGATGCGGCTCATGCCATCGAGCAGAGAGTATTCTGTGTGTACATGCAAATGAGCGAAGGGGTAATCAGCAGCCATCGATTTGTGTTTTACCATCTCACTTAGAACAAGCATTCGAACCAAGGCCTAGTATAACAGACTTGGCTGAGGTTTGATCAATCTCTTATAGCAAGGCGCAAGCGCTTAGGGCATACTCTTCGGAGGAGAGGCAGCTTTGCAATGGCCCGTCGCCGGAAATCATCAGCCAACAGCAAATCGAGCAGCGTCAAGCAGCCCGCCAAACCGCGTGAGCCCTGGACTCCCTGGGGTAAATGGCGCAAGCGTCGCCAGGAAGCCAAGGCGCGCCGCGAGCGCGAGCGGGAGGAGCGCCGCCGCCAACGTGAGCTGGCTCGCATGCGCCGCGAGCGTCGACGCCGTATTCTAACTGCCAGGGGAGCCGTGTTCATTGGCTTAATGGGCTTTGCCTGTTTAATCGCCTTTGCTATTCTTGCGCTCTTGGGGCGACCCTTCCCTTGGGAAGCGCTGATCGATGTGGCCCAAGTGCAGCAAATTGACAACCTGACCCAACAAACCGAGGAGCGCTGGGACAGCCTGGGGATCAGCCACTATCAGCTTGACGTTGAGTACATCGACCACAACAGCGACACGCACTGCGGGCCTGTCACAATCGAGGTCCGTGATGGCGAAGTTGTCAACGACCCTGGCCCAGATGCAGGTCATTGGTTCCCGATCGCAGCCTGTGAGGGCATCCTATCAGAGATGACTGTCGAGGGTGCCTTCACCCGTGTGCAGCGTGCCAGCAACGACTATCTGCCGGGCACGACGCGCCTCCGGGCCACCTTTGACACGGAGTTTGGCTATCCGACTTGGGCTGAGGCTGAAGTCTACGATGAAGAGGATCGACTGGATGGCTGCTGTTGGACCTTCACTTGGCAAAACCTACAACCCATCGATTAACCTATGCCCGAACTACCCGAAGTTGAGACTGTTGTGCGCGGCCTGCAGGGCGAAAACTTGCCGGGCCGAGAGATTATTTCCGCAGAGAGCACTTGGCCCCGGCAGATCGTAACACCGAGTCCGGATGAATTCCTGCATCGGATTCGAGGTCAGGTGGTTGAGAGCCTCTCGCGTCGCGCCAAGTACATCATTGTGAAGCTCAACCGCGATTACCTGATCATCCATCTCAAGATGACCGGGCGACTCTATATGGCTCCGGTAGGGGACGAAGCTGGGCCTTATCTGCGTGCCCGCTTTCGCTTCGATGATGGCCGCGAACTGCGCTTCTCCGACATGCGCAAGTTTGGCCGCTTGTACCTGGCGGAAAGCCTCGACCTAATCGAGAGTAAACTTGGCCCTGAGCCACTCTCCGACGACTTCACCGAAGACTATCTGCGGCGTGAGCTGGCCAGGCGGAAGGCTGTTCTAAAACCCTTGTTGATGAATCAAGCTTTTCTGGCGGGCGTCGGCAATATTTACGCCGATGAGGCCCTGTGGTCGGCCCGCATTGACCCACGTCGAAAAGCCGATACACTCGAAGGTGATGAAGTTAAGCGCCTCTACGATGCCATTCGATCCGTGCTGCGTCTAGGGATTGACCATGAAGGGGCCAGCGTCAACTGGTACCGCAAAGCCAACGGCGAGCGCGGCGAACATCAGGACTACTTGAATGCCTATGACCAAACCGGCAAGCCCTGCCAACGCTGCGGCAACCCGATCGAGAAGATCCGCCTGGCTCAGCGCGGCACCCACTACTGCCCGGTTTGCCAGCATTGATGTGAAAGGAGACCACCATGTCGTTAGATGGTAGCACCGCTATGGTCGTTTTCCCGATTGTGGCTATTGTCCTTGCGCTGCTTTCGGTCGCCGGGATTGCCTTCTGGTGGTTTGCCACGCGGGATGATGAAGAAGAAGAGATAGCAGAAGAGAGCTTTGAGCAAGCAGCGCGCCCTGCGCAAGCAGGACGCCCGCAAAACGACGATGGCCCGGGCCTGTTTGAGGCACTGGCGCAAGACTTGGGCTTTGCACAGCCCAAACCCGCCAACCCAGACTGGGCAAACAGCCTCCCCAGTGGGACGCCAAAGGGCGACGCCGTCGCAGCGTCCGCACCTGTTGCCAGCCAATCTGTGGCGGTTCCGCCATCCCCTGCCTATTCACCATCGGATGAAATTGTCGAGGTGATGCGGCTCTATCGCGACCTCGCTGACGGCTCGCTTTTGGTCGAAATTGGCGGCATTCGCTATGGAAGCGTAGAACAAATGGAAGACAGCAACGTCCAACGACGCTTCTTAGGTACTGCGCGGGCTTTGACCCGCTTTGCCGAGGGCGCTGATGGCACCAATTTACCTCCTCGACCGCCTGCTCCGTCTCCTGTCGCTGCGCCGCCGACAGTCTCGCAGCCTGCCCCAGTGCAGCCAAGCGTCGCACCGCCACCTCCTCCGCAATCGGCACCAGTCGATGAAGATGAGGAGGAAGAAGCCGCGCGCAGCATGGCAGAAGAGATCGAGGAACTGCTCCAGTATCGCCTGACATTGACCCCCAATATGGCTCATCGCTCCGTGCATATTCGGGGGACACCCAGCGGCAACATTCGCATCGAGGTAGATGGTCAGTTCTTTGAGACAGTCGGCGACGTTGCCGATAATGCCGTGCGTGAATTTATCATCAGTGTGATCCGCGAATGGGAGTCGCGCCAGTAAGGCGTGCTTCCCTCACCCAGCAAATAGCATCCTATGTCTCAACCAGAATTGGTCAATCGAGTTCAAGCGGCATTTGAAGATCGCGGCGATCTGCTGCGCAAGTTCCTTAAGCAACGGAACATCGTTGGTGTGGGTATTGGCTACAAGATGGTCAATGGTGAACTGACCGACACGCCCAGCGTGGTATTCTCTGTGGCAGCCAAAAAACCTCGCCAAGACCTACCAGAGAGCGAACTTCTGCCCGATCACGTTGATGATCTACCTACTGACGTCGTTGAAATCGGTGAGGTTGTGGCGCTCGGCCTGAACCGGCGTGGCGTCAATCGACCCATTCGTCCAGGGATGTCCGTTGGGCATATGGAAGGGGTAGCAGGCACCATTGGTGCAATGGTCCGGCGTGGCGGTGAAACCTTCATCCTGAGCAATAACCATGTGTTGGCCCGCGAGAACCAAGCCAAGGTCGGTGATCCGATCATCCAACCAGGCCGTTCTGACGGCGGTATGGAAAATAACGTTGTAGCCGAGCTCGACTCCTTCACGCCGTTAACCTTTGAAAGTGAAGCGGCAGAAGCGATTGAAGAGGCGCAGGTTGTGGCCGAATCGCCGCGTGGATGCAGTGCATTTCTGTCTGATCTCCTGCCGAAAGCGCGCGAGAGGGTGGCAGAGGGTATTGAGTTGGCCGCCCCAGGCGCGCCGGGCGGGATTGACACGTCAACCTTGAATACGATGGATGCCGCCCTGGCGCGCATTTTGCCTGGCGTGACCTTCAATCTGGACATTATTGACGCTGGTGGGCCGCCGACTGGGATCGCCACGCCAGAACTGGGTATGCCCGTCTTAAAGAGTGGGCGCACCACAGGCCTCACTACTGGCACCATTACCCAGATCGCGGTGTCAATCAACGTACGCTACCCGGCGGGTGGTGTGGCCCGCTTCAGGAATCAGGTGATCGTCACACCCTTCAGCCAGAGTGGTGATTCTGGCTCGCTTGTACTCGACTATCAGCGCCGCGCAGTCGGTCTGTTGTTCTCAGGTTCGGAGCAGGTCAGCGTGATGACGCCCATTGAAGCCGTCCTAAAACGTTTGCAAGTCACCCTGCTTCTTAGCTAAGGTCTGTTGTGAAAATCCGAACGTATCCTCAGGAGAAGAGCTTGTGAGTGAAAATGGGCATGATCGTGATGTGTTTGATGTCATAATCGTTGGGGCGGGTCCAACGGGGCTGTATGCAGCTTTCTACGCTGGCATGCGCGAGATGCGTACCAAAGTCGTTGAGGTACTGCCAGAGGCAGGCGGGCAGTTGGCTGTGCTCTATCCGGAGAAGTACATCTACGATGTGGCGGGCTATCCAGAGGTTCTGGCCAAGGATCTCGTCGACAACCTGCTACAGCAGATCGCCAAGTGGGACCCCACAATGTGCCTTGGGGAACGGGCTGAGAAATTGGTCCGCGAGGACGACGGCACCCTCGTTTTGACCACCGATGTCGCCAGCCACTATGCCAAGGCGGTTGTAATCTGTGGTGGGATCGGAGCTTTCCGCCCGAACAAACTCAAGAACGAATCGCTCACACGCTTCGAAGAGCGTGGTGTTTATTACTTCGTGCAGGACAAAAGCATCTTCAAAGACAAGCGACTCCTGATCGTAGGCGGTGGTGACTCGGCGGTGGATTGGGCTCTCAATTTGAAGGACATTGCGTCCGAAACCACCTTGATCCACCGGCGTGAAGGATTCCGCGCTCACCCCAGCAGTGTCACCGAGTTAATGGAGTCTGACGTCAATGTGATGTTGCACTATGAGGTACGCGAGGTGTTGGGGGATGATAGCATTACCGGCGTCAAAATCTTCGATAACCGTAGTGATGAAGACACCATCCTCGATATTGATATTGTATTGATGAACCTGGGCTTCAAGGCTGATCTTGGGCCGATCAAGGATTGGGGCTTGGCTCTGAACAAGCGCTACATTGTGGTCAATGGCCGGATGGAGACCAATATTCCTGGTGTGTATGCGGCTGGCGATGTCTGCATGCAAGACGGCAGCGAATCGCTCAATCTGATTGCTGTCGGCTTCGGCGAGGCGGCTATCGCCGTCAATCATGCCTACAGTTTCATCACGGGTGGTCGTGTGTTTCCAGGTCACTCATCGGAAATGTCTCCGACAGCAGCCGTTGCCTCAAATCAGCAGGCGAAATAGCAATCAGTCCCTCTTGAAAGACGAGTCCAAAGGCTGCCAGCAAGGCGGCTTTTGTTGTGTCCAAAGACGGCGCAGCAGTTGAAAGCAAATCGGCCAATGAGGTGACCCCCTTGTCGTCAATGCCACAGGGGACGATCCCCGCAAAGTAGCTCAGATCGGTCGTGAGGTTAAGGGCAACGCCGTGTGTACTCACACCCCGACCACTGACGCGCACGCCAATCGCCGCAAGTTTGCGCGGGTCAGCTTGAGGTCCCACCCACACCCCTGTAAAGCCTGCCAGCCGATAGGCTGTCACACCGAATTGGGCGACCGTCTCGATCAAGACAGCTTCAAGCTGCCGAAGATAGCCAACATAGTCGACTTTTGGCAGGCGGCCAGTCCGATCAGGTTCACACAGATAGCGGATTGGATAAGCGACCAACTGGCCCGGCCCATGATAAGTGATGTCGCCACCACGATCGACTTCGACTACCGTGGCTCCTTTAAGGCGGCAGGGTTGGGCGTCCCACAAAAGGTGATCGCGAGAGGCGGAGCGGCCCAACGTAAAGGTATGAGGATGCTCAACGAGCAGAAGAACATCGTCAATCTTTCCCTGGGCGCGCGCTTCAGCAAGGCTTTGCTGAAGCGACCAGGCCGCGCGATAGTCCAAGCTCCCTAGATCACAAACCAGGGCCATCAGGAGTCCTCCTCCAGCTCATCAGCCCCAATGGGGCGAATATCGCTAATCAACCAGGGCGCCTCGTCAGTGGTCGGAGCGTTGAAACGTGCCACAAAAGCACCCCGCTGGTCTTGAAAGACAATAATGGTCTCGTCACCTTGCTCCGTCTGCACCACACGGAACTCGCGGTCCCGTTGGTAGAGGCCGAAATCGAGCGCATCTAAAACGACTTGATCTGAGGTCGTGAGGTTGGCCGCCCGTCCCTGATCTGTATTGCGTAAACGCTCGATAAATTCGACCAGCGTAGCATAAGGTGAAGGCTGAGCGATCTGCCACAGCCAGGCCTGACGGCTCGGATGACTGCCAACAGGGGGGCTGATGATGTAGACCGACTCTTCGCGCACCCAGAAAACACGGAAGCGCCGTGTGGGAGACTCATCCGTCTCGATGAAGACGGCTGTGGTATTCTCGGCCTCCCCCTCCACAGCCAGCAAGCTCAGATCAGAAGCAACGGCCATCCGCCCATTCTGGGAGTTAAACCACCAATCGGGGTCTTCGTCGCTTAGCCAGTTTACACGCCAGGTGGAAACATTGGCGTTATAGGTCGCCAAGGCGTAATGCGGTATCCGAGTGCCGTCCTGGCCCTGGGTGCCATAGATCACGCCGATCTCAACTGGATCGCGGTCACTATTCAGCACCCAGCGCACTTCCAACACACGCAGGCCCATTGTCCAGCGGCTAATTTCCAGGGGCGGGGTGCCACGCGGCTGACGCAAATCGTAGAGAAAGATTCCGAGGCCATCCGGCAGCCCAACAACGACAATATCCCCTTCGCGTTGGATCAGGGCGGGTTCGGGAAAGACCATCTGCCCGGAGGAAAATACCGCCTGGGTAAAGGTTGCCGCCGCGACATCATCACTCATATCGCGTTGAGCCACCTCGCGAAGGTAGCTCTCGGTTGCCGCGAGGACCGCTTCTCGTCGAAGAAAGGGGTCCACAAGAC
>JAADYZ010000360.1 GCA_010092775.1 Chloroflexota bacterium | reverse complement strand
TGCGCGAGCAGACTAAGCAAGCCTGCCGCCAGGATGCCTTAGCCGGTGACGCGGACAAACTGCGCAATTTTACGAGGTCTCTAGCCTTCAAGGACGAGGCGTGGCGCTATCTGCTGTTCCCGGTCTATTTGGCCACTTACGTCTACGACGAAGAAACCTATCAGATCGTGATCAACGGACAGACTGGCAGCATTGGCGGTGAGCGCCCCGTTGCATGGATCAAGATTGCGTTGGTGGCGGCGGCGGCTTTCATTCCAGCCTTCGGCCTGGGAATCCTGGGCCTAATCTTTCCGCCGTTGTTCTTTCTCGTGGCCTTGGTTCTCGCGGCGGGTATTGGCGGTGTCGTCGTCTTGATTACCAGCGCCCGGCGCATCATCGACCCTGAGCTGACGAAGGAAGGTAGACCGTGACTGATGCAACGCTCGACCGAGCATCGAGTATCCGCGAAAGCTGGCAAATTGAGCTTCAGCCTTACGCATGCGCATTCTGTGAAAGCGTCTTCTTACTGCCACCTGAGGCTAGCCGACTGACCTGCCCCACCTGCTTCCGCGATGAACTTGATCCGATCAGCGATGCTGAGCAGTATCCGTCTTATGTGATGCCGCCAGAGAAGGTCCTGCCGTTTGCGATCAGTCCAGAGCGCGCGGTGAGCCTCGCTGAGGACAACCTGAAGCGCATCCCGCTGCGCCCGACGGACATCACACCGGCCAATCTAAAGGATCGACTGCGCCCGATTCTTCTGCCCATGTGGCTGATCGATGCGGAGGTACAGGCTCAATGGCTGGCAGAGGCTGGATACTACTACGAAGTCGTCAGTCACAACGAGCGCTATGGTGGCAGTGGATGGCAGACGGAACAGGTTAAACGGGTACGCACGCGGTGGGAGCCGCGAGCTGGAGAGCTGCGGCGCAGCTATCACAACGTTACTGCTGCAGCCCTGGAGCAGTTCGAGGTCTTGACGGGACGCGTAGGCAACTTTGCGATCGAGAGCGGCCAGCAGGACTACCAGCCGTCCCAGATTCAAGATGTATTTGTGCGGGTCCCCAGCCGACCGCCCGAGGCGGCCTGGGACGGCGCCCACACAGGCTTCATTCGGGCGGCGGCGGATGAAGTACGGCGTGCAGCATCTGCCGACGAGATCCAGCAGTTCAAGTGGCGGCCCGATTTTGCGACCCAGAATTGGACGCAACTGCTGATCCCCTTATATTCGACCTACTATTTAGACGATCAGGGCGAGAAGCAAGTGGTCTATATCAACGGACTCACTGGGCAGGTGTGGGCAATGCGTCAGGCGTCGCCACGACGCGCACAGACCTTCCTGTTCATCGGCTTAGCCCTAGCGAGCCTACTGGTCCTCGGCAGCGTGCTGGGCCTGTTGATTGCTCTGGCCCTGCCCATCCTGGGATTGCTGGCGCTGCTGGGTGTGCTCCTGGCGGTCGGCGTGGCCATCGGCGGGGTTGTCCCAGTGATCCAGGCGAACAGCTTCAACCGCCGCAATCGTTTCGATCCGAAGCGGCTGGTCTGATCTGCCTAGAGCAGGGTGAACGCCAGCCAAACCAGCACCGACAAGCCTGCGAGCGCCAAGGCGGCGAACTTGGACAAATAAAGGATCACCAGCACGGTTTGTCTGAATGCCCTCTGACTGAGTTGAGGTTGCTGCACCACAGGGGCCCGCTGTGTTGTCTGCTGTAGGATCGGGGCAGATGGCTGTGGCCGAGCGAGCACTGATGTGGCGGGTTCAATCGTTCGGGTGCCTAAGGGCTGCCAGCCGATGATCACCGCGGCCTGTGGGCGCTCTTTTATACGGCGTGTTGTCGGCCCCGTTGGGGGCGGAGGCGGTGTAGCAGCGAACCATTCCCAACCCAGGAAGCCACGGGCTAGCTCGCGCACCATGTAATCGCTGTCATGCTGGCAGAGATAGACCAGCCATTCATAGGCAAATTGAGCGTCATCAGATTGGCTACCATTCAGCAGCACGGCCAGATCGGCAACGGCGTCCCGCCGAATGGGCGCGATGGTGGAGAGAAGTCGCTGTTCTAGCGTTGTGTCAATTGTTTGTAGAAGGCTCACCTATTTACCCCTCATCTACACCTTATACCTCACTTTTGAGTGTACGAGACTTGGGGTAGATTGTATATCCCAATCCATGAGGGGTTTAGCGGGGCTTCTAGATACCTCGGGCGGCTTGGGCCTTGGCCAGATAGTACTGCTCGCCCAACTGAGTGAGTCGGGTAATTGCCTTGTCTAGGTGGACAGCGCGCTGCGGGTCATCGATCGGCAGGGAAGCTCCAATGAAGTAGTGGGCAACGGCGCCCTCATAGGGCATAGCTAGCTCATCAGACAGCTCAACCGCGGATTTCCAACTGCGCAGGGCCTGTTCGGTGTTGCCGTCAAGCTGTTGGTACAGTCCATACCACAGCGCATAGGATGGCTGCCCATTGACAAACCGCTGGGAGAAGCGCTTGACGGCACTGAGAACCCGACGTGCCTGACGGCGACGCTCTGCGATTGACCCACGAGGCGCCCCGCTTTCGAGCTCATGCTGCCAGATCAGTAAGATGCCTTCCGCAAGGGAAGCATACTGCTCCAAAACCGCAAACATCGGCGGGATTTGATCGACAATGTCTGAGAGGACGGTCAATAGCGTTTGAAGGCCCTTCTCAACTTGCCCCAATCTGACCTGCGCTGCGCCGAGAACAACGTAGCGACTGTTCGTATCGGAGATCATGGCACTGCTCTCACTAATGAGCGACATCGCATGTTCGCTCAATTCGAGTGCTTCCTGTAGACGCCCCTGCATATAGGCATTGGCAGACATCCCACCGATGCCCCACCGTTCGTGCAAGGTATCGCCAATACGACTGGAGTTCTCGCCCAGTTCGCGCCACATTTCGCTGCTCTCGAGATAGCGACCTTGAAACATCAGGGACACCCCCCAGGTCGAGGTGATCTCAGCTTTGAGCTGTGGTGCGCCCACTTGCTCCGCCAAGAACATTGCGCGTTTATGGGCGTGCTCCGCATCTTCCCAGCGCCCCCGCCCACACAAGTACATGGCGTAGCGGTGGTAGACTAAGGACTCGGTCAATGGGTCGTTGACCTGCTCCACCATACTGGTCGCCAAATCGCTGTAGAAGGACGCAATAGGGTTCGACACCGTAGCGGCAAGCGTTTGCACCGAGGCATAGGAACGCGCCATGTACCCTGGATCGCCAGAGCGTTCGACGAGGTTCATCGTACGCAGTTCAGCAAATATCGACTCCCACACCTGATTCGACAGCAGGTACAGCTCCGACAGGGAGGCAAAGGCCTGGCCCGCCTCAAGCATGATCTTCTGCTCTTGCGCAGAGCGCACCCTCCGTGCAGACGGCACCACTCGTTGGAACGTCTGGCGTAAGACCTGAATCACGAGACGCGCATACAGATCAACCCCGCCTTGCGGCATAGAACGCCCCAGGATTTGGATCGTTTTCTGGTTGAAGCTCTTGGCTTGGGTCATCTCGCCCATGCCTCGGTAGACTTCAGCAATCTGGCGGTTCAAATGTGCAAGCTGAAGATCATCGAACCGAAGCTCCTCGCTCAAGGAGAGTGCACGGTTAAGCAGCTTGAGCGCTTTCTCGTAGATGCCACTGTTTAGAGCCTGTTCGCCCGCCAACGCTGAATACCGTGCTTCTTTTGCTAAATCTCCAGCAATCGCCCAGTGATTTGCCAGAGCAGTGTACTGGCTCGGATCATTGGGATGGGCGGCCTCGATCGCCATCGCAGCAGTGCGATGAAGTTCGCTCTCCTGCTCAGGCACCAATTCACTCAGGAGTGCCTCACGCAGCTTGTCGTGGGCAAAGCGCCAGCGTTCATCGAATATTTCAAGCACAGCCGCATTATTGGCACGCGTTAGCCAGGCTTCGACGTCGCGGGCCAGGTTGCTGGCCCGGATCACCTCTAGATCGAGGTAGCGGCCGCCCAGGGCGGCCAAGCGCAGAACTTCACGGTCGGCCTCGGGTAGTTGGGCTAGACGGCGGAAGATCAACGCCTGCAGGCCGGAGGCGACCACGCTGCGCGGCAGCTGCATCGTCACGACCTGGTCGAGTTCGCCGGCTTCTTCTGCGAGGGTGCGAACCACTTCAACGATGAAGAAGGCGTTCCCTTCGGTTTCGCGTTCAAGCAAATCTAGAATACCCTCACGCTCACCGGCGGCACCGAGCATCGACACACTCAAGCGGCGAATGGCATCACGATTGAGGCGCTCCAGGCGCATCATTTGCATGAAGGGTAAATCATCAGGGGACCGTGTCATCTCTTCATCGCGTCCCGCCGCAACGATTAGCAGAGGTAGCCAGCTCAAGGAGCGTGCCAAGCGGCGCAATAGCGCAATGCTTTCATCTCCCGCCCAGTGGAAGTCCTCCAGCAGCACCATCATCGGCTGCTGCGCGCCGACAAACAGGCCGCTCACGACTTCAAGGATGCGGTCTTGCGCTGACTGGGGGTCCAAGTCTGGGGCGTCTGCGACCGGATGACCAATAAGCTGTTCGAGGTCAGGCACAATGGCCTTGAGAACGCCAGCCTGAAGATCAGTCAGTGGCTGTTCAATCGAGAGCCGGGCCAAGACATCGCGCCAGATTTGATAGGGCGCGCGGCCTTCTGCGACAGCGTGGCCGCTCAAGACTACCACGCCATCGACCAGGGCCATTGCACGAAGTTCTTCGACCAGTCGGGACTTTCCGACGCCACTCTCGCCACCGATGAGGAAGGCACTCCCATTGCCATGGGCCGCTTGCCGAAGTGCTTGGCGAAGCTGCGTGATTTCGTCCTCGCGACCGACAAACTCAGCCGCTTGCAGAAAACTCTCGCGGATTTCCTCAGATTCTTGCGCAAGCTCTGCGCGACCAATTGCCTGCGCAAAATCGCGAATGGCGGCTTGTGCGCTCTCATATCGTGCACTTGGCTCTTTCATCAACAGACGCTGAACAATAAGGCTCAGTTCAGGCGGTGCATCCAGCATCCTGAAGTCGGGTTCGTCGTTTAGCACATGGACTATCAAGGTCGCCGGGTTAGCTGTGTTAAAGGGATGTCGACCAGCCAGCAGCTCGAAGGCCATCACGCCAACCGCATACAGATCGGAGGCTTCCGTTGCCGACCGACCTTTGATGACCTCAGGCGATACGTAAGCGATCGTACCTGCAATGCCCGTATCCTCAGTTTGTGCCAGCTTGGCCCGCGCCTCGGCCAAACCGAAGTCCAACACTTTGATCAATCCATCCTCTACAACCAACACATTTTCTGGCTTGAGATCGCGGTGGACGATGCCACGCCGGTGCAAGTAAGCGAGAGCCTGGAGAATCTGAATCAGATGACCAACCTGGCGGTCAAGCGGAAGTCCGCGAGCAGCATCAAGCAGATTGGGCGCATCCCTTAGCAGCTCCATCGTATAGAAGGGGCGGCGCTGTTCATCAAAGCCGTAGTCGAGCACATCAATAATGTTAGGATGGCGCAGCGATGCCAGTGTCCGAAATTCGCGCGCCAGAGCCAAACGAAAGTTCTCGGACCCGTCATGAGATGGCGTAGAAAGCATACGCTGGGTGCTTTGCAGAATGCGATCCTCCTTCTTGAGAATCACCTGCTTCAGCGCAACATCCTGCCGCGACAGCCGGTCGTGAGCGTGATACACCACACCCATTCCCCCTGCGCCGATACGGCCGCGGATCAAATAGCGGGCGCCTATATGGGTTGGGGCGGCCTGTTCAGACATGATGAAGGTCCTCCAGAGTGGCTGCTCATCGGGGCGGCAAACATTTTCATTATACTAGGAAACCCTAAAAAACGAATAAACGTCTGCGAGATCACGCTGCTTTAAGCGATCAACATGAAAAATACCATAAAGAATCTAAAGAAGACAGTCAAAATCGCAGCATGGAGTGCTCAGTTTTGTTATGTTGGACCCTATGTGACGTGTTGTAATCGAGAGGAGATCCACCGGATGTCGTCGTTTCGCATAAACCAGAACCTACAAGCCGACACCATTCGACTAACCCTTGAGCCGTCCTACCTAGCCCGGCGTGATTTGTCCGTGATTGCCTATCGACTAACGGCGCTATTGAACGTCAGCGATCGACCGCAGGACCTCGTGATCGATGCGCTGCGGATTAGGGTCAATGTTGAGGCTATTGTGTTAGGGATTGCCGAAGCCAAGCGTGACATGCGGCTAGAATGGATTGACAGATCGCTGATTCAACATCCCAATGTGGGCCGCATGGTGGCCATCGCCAAAAGCCCTGGACTCCAGCTAGTCGTTGAAGAGCTCGCCCGCTCACGGAATCGGCCGGTGCTGGTTGCTAAAAGTGTTGAGGAAGCCATGCACCTTATTTAGAAGGGTTATCTTCTGGGCACCCTAGTTTTGATCCAGAGCCCGCAGCGCCCGTTGAATTGCGTCGGGTAGGTCTAGCGCGGCACCCTCTGCCTGAGCGGCGCTAAGCTGCTCCGTTGATAGTTCGTCCTCTAGCTGCTCGAAGAGATCTTCAGCAGCTTCATGGTCGGCAGCCGCAAAGGGCGGCTTGGCCATCATGAATGCCAGCAGCGGGGCGGCATCAGCGTAGCGCTTCGACTTGATCAGATAGGTGCTCACACCGACGAGACCCTTATAGGCTTCGACAATAGCGCCAAGCTGGATCGCGAATTGGAGTCCATCGTAGAGGTGCTTGGCCGCACTTTCCAGGTTGTCACTTGCTGTTTCAAGTCTGCCTAGTTCCAAGTACGCCTGAAGCTTGCCTTCAAGACTCCCTAAATCATCCCAAAACGCGATGACGCTGTTAAACAGCCTGCGTGCTTCGTCGATCCGTCCGGCATCACGCAGCACGATCGCTTCATAGGTGTTGGCGACACCTTCCCAGAATTGCTCCCCAATCTCAGTGGCAACAGTCCGGCCTTCGCCAAGCAGCTCCAAGGCCATGTCCGATTCACCTGCATAGTGTGTCTCAAGAGCAAGAGGGATCAATGCATTCACCACTGCGTGCTTCGACCCTGTGGTCCGGGCAAGGCTGAGCGCTTCCTCGTTTGTAGCCGCGGCAATAATATGATTGCCTCGAAGGGATTGGATCGTCGCGATGTTTGGAAGCGTGATTGCCACGCCCATCCGGTCACCGATTTCACGAGACAATTCGACACATTCGCGGAAGTAGGCTTCAGCTTCATCAAACTCACCAGTGGCTGTGTAAACGATGGCCATATTATTGAGAGCGTCAGCAAGGGTTGCCCGCGCCCCAACGGTCCGAGCGAGTTTGATGGCTCGACCGAGATAGTCTTGAGCGCCGCCCACATCACCGAGGCGGAACATCACGGCTGCCATCTGATTGACCGCCCGTAGGGTCGTCAGGTCGAGTTGATGCTGCACGCCCAACACCAGCGCCGCTTGAAGGTTGCTGCGTGCTTCATCAAGGTCACCACTCAAGAACTGCTTGCCAGCTAGTTCGACCAATGCTCTCGCCTCACCAGCTTGGTCCGAAATCTGGCGGAAAATACTGACAGCTTCTTGGGCTGGCTCGATCGCTTCTTGAAAACTGCCCATGTGACCGGCGACGGTGGAAATGCCAACCAAGGAGTCAGCAATGCCCGCCTGATCATCTAACTCGCGGCAGGTGTCTAGCGAGGCCCGGTAATAGGTTTCGGCTATGGCATATTCGGCCAGCTCACTCTGGGCGTCACCCAGTCGGCGCTTGAGTTCGGCCATCGCCAGACGGTTTTTGTCAGTTTCCTTGAGCTTCTCATATAACTCAAGCGAGCGCTGCAAATGCGCTATAGCGCTGCGATAGGCGCTCGTCGCCAATTCAAGACGGCCCACCAGTGCCGCGTAGTGCCGTTCTTTGGACTCGTTTCCGGCGGCAGCCCAGTGATTGTACAGGACTTGCACCCGGTCCTCATCGTCTGGATAGAGCGATTCAATCGCCTCGGCTACTCGCTTGTTGAACTCCCGTTCATCCGTGCGGGAGAGATCGTTGAGCAGCTTCTGACGCAGTTTGTCGTGAGCGAAGCGCCACTGGCCTTCTTGAACTTCAAGCACAGCCAGGTTGGAGCAGACCGTCAACCAATCCTCTAGATTAGTGTCTGGTTCGAGCTGCCGCAGTAAAGCGAGATCAAGTTCGCGCCCACTGACCGCCGCGATCTGGAGGGTAGGCTGGGCCCATTCTGGCACACGGCTCAGCCGACGTTCCACGACCGTGGCAATCCCTTCTGCGAAAACGCGCGCAGGCAGCGAGGTGCGTGTGATGTCGCCCAATCGACCCACTTCTTCGGAAAGCGTGCGTACCGTTTCGACCAGGAAGTAGGCGTTGCCCTCTGTCTCGCGTTGGAGCAGTTCAACGACTGCCGGTTCGCGGCCTGCATCGCCAAGAATCGAGGCCGACAAAGCGGCGATTTCTTCTTCAGACAAGCGCGTCAGTTTCATAACGTGCGCGCCGGGTTGCTGCTCTGGCATGTCAGGGTGCTCATCGGCA
>JAADYZ010000359.1 GCA_010092775.1 Chloroflexota bacterium | reverse complement strand
TGCTGTGCCAGCCGGGCCAGCCCCCCCCCTGCCCATCCTCCGCCATATCATCTGCTGGTGCCTCTTCAGCGCCCGTTGGGTCTGCCGGTTCTTCAGCAGGCGGATCGGCTGGGTCGCCGCCTTCTTCGCCTTCAGCGGGATCTGCTTCAACAGGTGCGGCGGGGTCGTCATTGCCTCCACCAAAGGGAAGTAATCCACATCCCACCAGCAACAGTGGCAGGATCAAACTGCTCAACCAGACGGCACGGCGCATCGGATGGTCTCCTTGTGCAATGGATTATCGCGGTCAACTGTAGCACACAACGGGGTGAAGGAAAAGCCTGCCGAGCACGAAAGTGACTGACTAGCGACGATAAGCTGGCTGGATGGCGAAGGCATTGATCGATCTGAGCGACGCAATCAAGCGACCCTGATATGTGAATTGGCCGCTCCTTTGGTCTTCAACAATTGGGCAAGACGCCTCACCCCTACAGTGAAAAGCCTGATGCGTCGCTTTGACTACCATGACGGAGGTTACCCTCTTGACACAAGGGGTGGGAGACGACTCGTTTCACCGAGTTGCTTGGCCCTGTCAGGTTAACAAGCCAGCAGGGTTGAGACGTGGCTCAGCCCTGCTGGATGGACCGCTATTCGGTTTAAGTGGGTTCTTTAGCCACCAGGGGGTGGCGGCGGTGCGCCCTCGCCAGGCCCACCGGCCGGAGGGCCACTGGGTGGGTCGCCAGCCGGGGCATCCGATGGTGGCGCACCCTCTGGTGGCTGACCTTCGCCAGGGGCTGCCGGATTCTCAATCTGGACGCCACCTGCATTTGCGTCAAAGAGTGTGAAGTCGTCCCGGACACAGCGCACGGCGTTGAAGATACGGATTTCATCGTACTGTGGGCCGAAGCCGTCGGGATAGTTTGCCGGGTCGCCGGTCTTCGGATCACTGCGCTGGGCACCCGCACCGTGTACGTCGGTCAGGCTGCCATTGGGCAGGCCGTAGGCGCGACCAAATGCGACATAGACTGCCTGAGAGCCGAGCTGAGGCGACTCCATCAAGGTTGTGTTTGCCCAATACCAGGACTCAATGTCAGTGCTGTTGAAGATCGGAGCGATCGCGGCGCTGTTGGTCGTAGCAGGCGAGCGACTGTAGTCGACGATACTCTGGAGTTCCTTGGCATTGGGCAAGCGCCAGTCATCGTAGCCCGCCAAAGTAGAGCTCTCACAGGTAGCCAGCGCGGCTTCCCAGTTCTGGCCGGTGGCGCTGTCGGATTGCGCCCACATCAGGCCGGTGGCCCGGTCGGAAACGGTGCCGTTGCCATTGTCTGCAAAGTCATTCATCCCATAAGCCTCATTGCCGCGCACATAGAGGACGTAAGCGGTGAAACGCCCGCCTTCGGTGGGATAGCCCTTGATGCGGCCATCAGCGAAGTTGACGCCGAAGGCCGCCGACTGACCGCCAAAGACGGTCTCAACGTAGGCCGTCCCAGACCAGTACTGTGAGTCAACGCTACGGCCACCGGTTTCATCGCCCCAGGTGAAGCCGAAATAGTCGGTGTTGAGGTAGGGGACGCGCAGGGGGCTGCTGCCGTTGAAGTCCATCAGGGAATACAGCGCTTTGATGTCTGGCATGCGCCAATCATCGTAGCCAGCGAAACTGAAGCTGTCAGCGCCATTGATGGCATCTTGCCAGCTCATCTTGCCGAGGGGCTCTGCCAGCCAGGTGAGCCCGGTCACGCTGTCGGTGATCGTCCCGTCGCCATTATCAACATAACTCGGTTGCAGGCCAAGATATTGGGCATCCTGGCCGAAGAGTGCGCCGCCACCTGTCGGGCAATCGCTGGTGCCAACGAAGTCGTAGCAGGCCACCTGAGCCGTATCAACGATGGGATAGGTCACAGGGCTTGCGTTGCTCTCTGGCGGATTGACAGCGGCAGGGGCGGCTTCCTCGACGGCGACTTCCGGTTGGGTGGCATTCTGCTCTATGGGGGCTGGGCTGCCAAGGGTTTGCGGCTGGCTTGCTGAGGGGCTGCTGACCTGCGTCGCGGTGTTAGCAGTTCCGCAGGCGGACAGCACAAGGGCGATTATGATCAATAGAACTAAGGGGCTTGGTCGGTACATTCTCTTATCCTCTTCACGAATCATTCACGATTAACTGACCTTATGATGCGCTTGGCTTGTTTAGAGGATGTTCAGAACTGGCAAACGGCCGGTAAGATCACTTGCCTAGGCGGCGCAGCATGAGGGCAGTCACGATGACCACCACGATGGTCAATCCAGCCAAAGAGAGGATTTGCGGCAGCAGGGCTTCAACGCCGACCCCTTTAATCAGGACGTTGCGATTGATTTCAATGAAGTGCTGCAATGGCAAGAGATTGGCGATGAACTGCAAAACAGGCGGCAGACTAGAGATCGGGACGAGGAAGCCAGAGAGCGTCAGACCGACCATCACCCAAACAAAGACCACCGTAATCGCCTGGGCCTGGGTACGTGAAAAGGTGGAGATCATCAGGGACACACAGACCTCAGCCGTGAGGTAGAGCGCGGTCAATGCCCCTAGCAGGAGCAGACTGCCACGTACAGGCACATCATACAAGAAGCGGGAGATCATAAAGAGAGCCGTGAAAGTCACCTGGCCCAAAATGGCTGGCGGAAAAGCCTTACCCAGAATCAGCTCGACCTGTTGCAAGGGCGTTATCATGATCTGCTCGATGGTGCCCACTTCGCGCTCTTTAACCACACCCATCACGCCACCGAGGGCGACGACGATGAAGGTGAAGAATGCCATCTGAGCGGTGACGCGGTAGAACAAATCGTCAAGGGATGCATTGTAGAGCGGCTGCTCTCGCAGCTCGATGGATGCCCCGCCACCAGCAGGCAGGGATGACAAAACGATCTGCCAGCCAAGGGTCTCTATCGCGCCTTGGGCGGCCCGTTGAGCGTCGCCAGCCACCAGCACATTAGTCCCATCCAGGATCAACTGGACTGGCGCTGTCTCGCCCCCTCGAATGTCGCTAGCGAATCCGGGAGGGATCACAACGACGGCCCGCACGTCTCCGCGATCGATCAAGAGTTGGGCCTCTTCAAGCGAAACAGGATAGGCAGCAACGATGAGATCACGCGTGTTCTCCAAAGACTCAATTAACTCCCGGCTGACGGAGGTCCGATCCTGGTCGATGACAGCGGTGGGGATGTTCGCACCGCCGCCCGGTCCGCCGCTGTCGATGATTGTGATCTGCAAGATCGGGCCTAAGACGATCACGAGCACGAGCAAAGGGTCGCGGAAGAATTGGAGAAGTTCTTTGACAACGAGTGATGCAGTACGGGAGATCATCAGAAGCGGCCTCAGGCAATCTTGCGCTTGAACATCAGGTTGGCGACCAGCAGGCCGACTATCCCCATGGCCAGCAGGGTAGCAACTTCTTGCCATAAGGCTAACAGGGGCAGCCCCTTCAGATAGACATCACGCGAGAAGGCGATGTAGTGGGTGGTGGGGAAGAAGAAGGCAACAACGCTCCCTACCCCTGAAGTCGGCACCGGATCGATCAGACCGCTGGAGAGAAACCCTGGCATAAAAAGGATGATCAAGGTGATGGCCATCGTGGTTTGTTGGGAGCCGGTGAAGTTGGCCACCATCATAGCGAAGGCCATGCAGGCCAATAAATAGGCCCCGGTACCGAATAACCACACTGCGAGCGATCCGCGAAAGGGCACAGCAAACAACAGTCGGCCCACCAACAGGGCAACCAGAGCACTGACGAGGCCCAGCAGCAAATAGACCAACATCTTACCAACCAGCACGTTCATGCTGGACACGGGTGTGGTCAATAGAGTTTCGAGCGTCCCGGCTTCCTTTTCGCGGGTCAAGCCCAGGCCAACCGCCATCGCTGGCAGGATCAGGCCGAGGGCCATCACACCGGGCACCATGCTGTGCTGCGAGCGCAGATTCTCATTGAACCAGTAGCGAGGCAACACATCAACCGGTGGATTCAGGCCGCGCCCACCTAAGCCTGCCGAAAAGCGCAGGGTGCGCTGCTCAACGGCGGAGATCACCTGGCGAGCCGCTGGCCCATCGACGCCATCAACAACGTGTTGCAAACTGACACGCTCACCGCTGGCGAGCGCGATCCCAAAACCAGGTGGGATCACCAGGATCGAGTCGGCGGTGCCGCGTTCAAGCAGGACCAGCGCGTCATCATAGCTGGCTGGATAGGCAATCACCGTCATAAAGCGGTCGCTGCTGATCGCGCGCGCGTATTCGGTCGAGCTAGGTGAGCGATCCATATCGACCACAGCAATGTCGTAGGCCCCCACGTCAAAGGTAAAGACATAGGCGAGCAGAGTTAGCACGATCGCTGGAGCCAGGATGACCAGGAAAAGGGTGCCCGGGTCCATCCAGATGTGGGTGAACTCCTTCTTGGCCATTGAAAAGGTGCGCCGCAAGGGGTTGGTTAACCAGGTCATGATGGTAATTGTGTCCGCCGATCCACTTTGCTGATAACGTCCTGATAGTAGCGCAAAGCGTGATGAAGTGGGTAGACCGATAGGCATTTGACAGGCGTGGCCAGGACGTTGGGCATTCGGTGTGGGCTGAAGGTGCCCACAGTCCATTCCAGTGGGTATACTGAGAGGGTGAGTGATTTCCTCCCCCTCAGTGCTGAAGAACGTCAGTGGGATGCCTTCGTCCAGGCGCAAGGCGGCCATGGGCTGCAAACTGCGGCCTGGGGGCGGCTCAAGGCCTCGTTTGGCTGGGAGAGCGAAATCCTAACGCTTGAAGCTGACGGCGAGGTCGTGGCAGGCGCTTTAGTCCTCTATCGTCCTCTCCCGGCTGGTGTCGGGCGCATTGCTTACATCCCGAAGGGGCCGCTGGTGGATTGGCAGGATGCAAAGCAGTTAGAGGCGCTGTTGATGAAGATCGATCAGCAGGCTAAGAGGCGGCGCGCCTTGTTCCTGAAGATCGAACCGGATGAAGCCAATTCAGCTTCATTGAGAGCGATTCTGGCTCAACAGCACTTCCGTGAATCACGCCAGACGATCCAACCACCAAACACCATCCTGATTGATCTCGATGACGATGACAGCATCATGAGCCGCATGAACCAGGGGACCCGTCGCAAAATACGCAGCTCATGGAAGAAGGATGTGATGGTCCGTGAGGGAAGCCGGGACGACGTGGCGACCTTCAACCGACTGATCCAAGAGACGGGCGAACGGAACGAATTTGGTGTGCACAGCACCGCCTACTATGAGCGGGCTTACGATCTCTTCGTGCCGGACGGACAAGCCGTCCTCTTGATGGCGGAGCATCAAGGCCAAGCGTTAGGGGGCCTGATGATCCTGAGGAATCAGCGCGAAGCCTGGTATCTCTATGGCGCGTCAGCGAGCATTGAGCGACAGCGGATGGCCACCTATGGCCTGCAATGGGCCGCGATCCAATGGGCACGCGCGCAGGGCTGCCAGGTCTATGATATGTGGGGCATTCCTGACACCGACGAGGAGAGCTTGGAGCGCGCATTTCAGGATCGTCAGGATGGCTTGTGGGGCGTGTATGGCTTTAAGCGTGGCTTTGGAGGGCGTGTGCAGCGGGCGGTGGGCGCCTGGGACCGCGTCTATTTTGGTCCTGGATACCTCGCCTATCAACTCTATCTTAGCCTGCGAGGGCAGGGGACATGATCAGCAGAGAACAAGGCAGTGCCATCGAGCATTATCCCTATGACGTCAGCCGCCGCAATGGCGAACGCTTGCAGCAGTCGCTCTTGGCCTTGGCGGTTCTATTGATCGTTGGCTTGGCCGTCGCTTGGATCGTGCGCAGTGGCCTGGTCGAGCCGGGGATTGGTCTCATTCAGATCGGGGTTGGCATCGTGATCGGCTTGATTGGTGTGCTGACCCTGGCCGGTGCAGCGAGTGTCTTTGTTAAGACGAGCGACATTGGCCTCACAGATGAGGGCGTGGTGCTCATTCCCTTTCCCTTCTGGCAGATTCACCTCGCCTGGGAGGCGCTGGTGGACTGCGAAATCTTGGAGTTGGAGCTAGATGATGAAGATGACGACCCGAATGAACCGAAGGAACGTATCGTCGTTGTGAGCACCAATCGTCTATCACTCCTGCATTGGCTGGCTGGCTTGCGTTTTCGGCAGCGCTTGGGGCCGGTCTTTCTGATTAGCTCCTATCATGAGAACTACTCCGGCATCCTTGATGCCCTTCGGATGCATCAAGCAGCGGGTGATTCCGCATGAGTGTGCGCGTCGCAGCGATACAGGAGCGTGAGCAGTGGAATGCTACGCTCGCTCAGCTTCCTTACGCTCATGTCCTGCAAACCTGGGAATGGGGCGCGTTTAAGGCTGCCACGACCGGCTGGCAGGCCAACCGGCTGGCTTTCATGCGCGGTGATGCAGTCATCGGGATGGCGCAAGTCCTGATGCGGCAAGAAGGTCCGCTGCGGATTATGTACGTGCCGAAAGGCCCCGTCCTCGACTACGCTAATCTGCACGACCGCGCCGAGGTGCTGGGCGAACTTCAGCGCTATGCACGCGATGGCGGCGCCATCTTCGTGAAGATTGATCCTGATGTGGTGATTGGCGTGGGCGTTCCGGGTGAGGCGGGCACACAGGACGACGGCCTGGGTCAGCAGATAAGAGACGAGTGGGAGCGTGGTGGCTGGCAGTTCTCACAGGATCAAATCCAGTTCCGCAACTCGGTGGTCATCGATCTACGACTGGCTGAGGATGATCTGATGGCCGCAATGAAGCAGAAGACGCGCTACAACGTGCGGCTGGCTGACCGCCGTGATGTCGATATTCGCTTTGGGACCGCCGATGATCTCGATTTGCTCTACGAGCTTTATCGCGAGACGGCTCTGCGGGACGGCTTCATCATCAGGCCATTGAGCTACTACAGGCAAGCCTGGAGTGAGTTCATGCAAGCCGGGCTGGCTCAGCCGATCATCGCGGAGCACAAAGGCGAAGCCATCGCGCATGTGATCATTTTTGGCTTTGGTAAACGTGCCTGGTATTTCTATGGCGCATCTTCAGACGAGCATCGCAACCGAATGCCGACCTATGCGCTGCAATGGGCTGCGATCCGCTGGGCCAAAGCACAAAAGATGATCGCCTACGATATGTGGGGTGCACCCGATGACTTTTACGATGATGAAGACCCACTCGCCGGGGTCTATCGCTTTAAGTCTGGTTTCGGTGGAACGGTGGTGCGGCGGATTGGTGCCTGGGACCATGCACCGAACCCGATGATGTACGGTGCCTATACCAGCGTGATGCCCACCGTGATCGGCGTGATGCGGCAGGTCGGTCAGATTCGCCAACGCCTTGGGCGCAGTAATCGCGAGGATGACTGATCAACTGTTTGCCCCTTCTATTCAGTAAGTGAGACTACAATGAATCAAGCGCAGCCTATCGTGATTAACTTGCCGTCGGTTGACTTAGCTTATCTGCCGACCCCTTTGGAGCCCCTGCCCCGCTTGTCCGCCGAATTGGGCGGGCCAGAGCTGTGGATCAAGCGAGATGACCTGACCGGCCTGGCAACAGGTGGGAACAAGACACGCAAATTGAGCTATCTCATCGCGGATGCCCTGGAACAGGGTGCGGATTGTGTCATCACAGCCGGGTCTACCCAGTCCAATCATGCTCGGCAGACGGCGGCAGCGGCACGAGTCTGCGGCCTTGAGCCTCAGTTGGTGCTGTTCAGCCCGACCGGGCAAGCACCAGAGGACATCAACGGGAACTTGCTGCTGAATCAGATGCTGGGTGCAACGCTCCATTGGACCACTGAGCGCGCACCCTATGCAGAAACGATCCAAACGCTTGCGGCTGCCCTGCAGAAGTCCGGACGGCATCCCTATGTGATCCCCTATGGCGGATCGAACGCAATCGGGATTTGTGGGTATATCGACGCGATGGACGAAGCAGCCGAGCAAATGGCCGATGTGGGCCGCTTTGATGCAATCGTTTTTGCCACCTCGTCTGGCGGGACGCAGGCGGGCATGCTGCTTGGGATGAATGCCTTCAGTCAGACGATGAGACCGCGCTTGGTGGGCATCAGCGTCGACGAAGCTCAGGAATCGCTCGGCGCACGGGTCAGCAGTCTGGCCCAGTCAGGGGCCGAGCTGCTTGGTTATGCAGGGCCGATTGAGGCGCCGGAGATCAACGACGATTATCTGGGCGGCGGCTACGCGGGCGTCGGCCCAGCCGAACGTGAGGCCATTCGGTTGCTGGCCCAAACCGAAGGTGTGCTGGTCGATCCGGTTTACAGCGGGCGCGCGCTGGCTGGCCTGATCGACTTGATCCGTCTGGGTG
>JAADYZ010000358.1 GCA_010092775.1 Chloroflexota bacterium | reverse complement strand
GGTGTTGATCTACGTCTACGCCCTATAAAAAAAATATAACAATCTGCGCCTGGGGGCCCACATGGCCCTGTTTCAGGCTGATCAGCCAACGCGTGCCTTCATGGCAACCATCCTGACCAGCATCGCCTGGCAAGTCGGCTTGGGCGCCGTTTTGTACGGCACGCTGCTGGTGCTAAATGGCATGATCCTCTATGCCTTGGACCTGCTCATCGGGGGCTAGATGCGGCGCTTGCTACCCTATCTGACTGGCCTGTTTCCCGGCCTGAACGCGCGCGCACGCATGCTCTATAGGACCCTCGCCAAAGGACGCGATCGCCATGCTTACCGTGAGTTCGTGGCGTGGACGCTGCTCAGCGGAACGATTATGCTGGGCGTGAGCCTATGGGCGACCTTCGTGACGGGTTGGGAGTCCTTCCCGATCCTGCTGGTGATCGGTTTGCTGCCCTTCCTGGAGCTGTTCAATCTGGCGGCTGCGATCTTCGCACTGGTCACGACAGCCAACACCAACTCATCCGAGATGTTTCACCTTGTGGGCTTGACCAACCTGAGCCACGCTGACCGGCGAAAAGGCTTCACTGCCCTGGCGTGGATCAGCCTGCGCGTGCCGATTGCGCTCTTCGTTGGGGCGGCAGCGGGTGGCACTACAGGGATTGCCCTGGCGAGTCTGGCGACGTTTGGCGTCCAGAGCCTCCCGGCGCTGCTGACCTATCCTCTGTTCTTGGCCTGGTCAGTCGGAACGCTGCTGTTCATCATCTATACGAATCTTGAGATCGGCGTGAACAACGCGCTGCGCTACGGTCTAACGATCGCGACGGTCGCGACTACGCTGTTCGTCAGCGCGATTTTGCTACCGGGTGCCCTATTGGTCTTCGGGTCCGGTATGCTGATGGTCTTTCTGTTGCTGACTTCAATGCTGGCTCTCGCCGTCGGCTAGCTCGATTCCGCCTGTTCGGCGTCCGGGCGACCCCGCTCCTCGCGTTCTGCCAGGACCTCATCCACTGGCCGGACCTGCGCCGCTTCGCGGTAGGGTGCGATGTCTTCCAACGATCCAAAAACATGCCCCACCTGCTCCGAGAAGAAGTGGGCCGCCGCTGCCGCTGTTGCCAGCGCGTCGCGATGATCTTGCTGATTGATGCGCCCGGTCAGGTAGCCCGCCAGGACGGTATCCCACAGGCCGCTTTGCGTTCCGGAGTCAAGCTCTGGAAGCTGTAAGTGCCAGTCCTCGCTGCCTGTGAGCAAGATAGCCTCGTTGGTCGGCCGCATGATCATCAAGACATGCTGCGCCCCGTCTTTGATGAGCGCTTGCCCACAGCCATACAGATCGCCCAGGGTCCGCACGGGATAATTGAAATCGGCGGCGCCCTCCAGGCGCCGCATCGCCACACGATTGGGGCGGGCCGTGAGGACATCGCTTAAGGCGCCCCCAACTTCCGCGACGGTGACGTTCGCGCCCGCTGATTGGGCGGTCTCCGTTAGCCAGGAGTAGACATGGGTCTCGGTCCCTTCTGGCATAGCCCCGGCATACACGACCCAGTCGTCCGGATTGAGCTGGCCTTTCAGGGTCTTCGATACCTCTTCGAGGGTGGCTTGCGTGATCGCTGCGACGGCTTCTGTGATTTGCGTTTCGTTCTGGTTGCCGGTGTCGAGGATGATGGTGTTGCTGCGGGTATAGCCCGGTCGGCGAATGATGCTGACCTGATAGCCTTCCTCTTGGACTAAGAGCTGGTAGGCGCGACCGGTGGCGTCCTCACCCAGGACAATGATTGCGTGTGTGTAAACGCCAAGTTGATTGATGGCGCGGGCGATGTTGACGGATTTACCCGCCGGATGGAGAGAGGTCTGGGCCTCCGTTTGGTTATGATAGCCCACCGCCAGATAGTGGGTGGCCAGGGTGCGGTCAAGTGATGGGTCCAGGGTCAGTGTAATGATCTTCTTTGCGTCTGTCACGGCAAAACTCCTATAATTACTGGGGTACAGATGACCATGTCATACTTCACGAACCGAAAGAAGGGGGCCTATGTATTGGCAAGAGGTTGCAGAGACTTGGTTGCGCCAGCTAGTCGATGGACAACGCTTCGGGTTCATTACCGATGTTGATGGGACAATCAGCCACATCGCGCCTGTTCCAGATGAGGCCACTGTCACCGAATACAGCCGCCATGCTTTAAGCATTCTGGCCGAGCACCTGCCGCTGGTCGGCGTGATCTCTGGCCGCGCAGCAGCTGATATTCACGAGCGGGTCGGCGTCGAGAGCCTTGTATACGTTGGCAATCACGGCTTGGAACGCTGGGTCGATGGCGACGTGATGCCCAACCCCGATGCCCTGCAATATCGCTCCGCTCTCAAGGCGGCCAAAGCTACCATCGAAGAAGTCCTGTGGCCGGGCATGTTCATTGAAGACAAGCGAGTAACCCTCTCCGTCCATTATCGGCAGGCTGAGGACCCCGACGCCGTGATGACTGATCTTACCTCAGTCATGTACGACATCGCGGATCAACACGGTGTGCGCTGTTTCGAAGGGCGCCGCATCTTCGAGTTCCGCCCTCCGATTGACAAGAACAAGGGTAGCGCATTGATCGAATTGATCGCCGACTTCGAACTCGATACCGCCATCTATCTTGGCGATGACGTGACCGACGTCGATGCTTTCCTCATGGCGCGCCGCCTGCGTGACATCGGTACCTGCTACGCGCTGGCCGCTGGCGTGGAATCAGCCGACGGCGATACGCCTCAGGCCGTGCGCGACGAAGCTGACTTCTTGGTCACCGGCGTCTCGGATGTCGAGTCGCTGCTGTCTTGGTTTGTCGATGCGGTCAGGGCATCTTGAACCTGGGCATAAAACCACTCACGCACGTCGGCTGATCGCACAATCTCCTTGAGCGCTGCGGAACGCTCGTGGCGCTCGTCCTGGCTCATGGTCAAGCCGCTGTGCATGGCCTGGGCCATGCCATCCACGTCAAAGGGCGAGACGGTCAAGGTCTGTTCGCCCAACTCATAATAAGCCCCTGCGTCCTCCGAGAGGATAATCACCCCATCACGCTGATTAAGCAACGCACCTTCTTTGGCCACCAGATTCATGCCGTCTGCAATCGGGTTGACCAACAGCACATCGTACAACTGCATGGCCGCCAGCGCTCGTGGATAGTTGTTGCCGACCAGAATACGGACCGGCTCCCACAGACCATCGCTGAACTGCGAATTGATGAACCCTGCCTCGGCCATCACATCACGCCAGTAGTCCTGATACTCACCAACTTCCATCCGTGAGGGCACCAAGAGTGCCACCATCGACACCCTCCCCACATGTTCAGGGTGATCTTCGAGCAGAGCCTGGAAAGCCTTGAGGCCGCGAATCATGTTCTTGCTCGGCTCGATCCGGTCCACCCGTAGAATCAGCTTGCGGTCGCCGATGATGTTGAGAATCTGCGATTTGTAGAGCTGCGTCTCCCCTTCTTGAGCCAACTGATCTACCTTCTTGATGTCGATGGAGATCGGATAGGCGTGGGCTTTGATCTTGCGCCCTTGATAGTGGATCGAGTCGCGGCTGCCTCGTGAATGGGCACCTTCCAGATAGAAGCGGCAGGTCTGCACGAAATTGAAGGCATCGCGCTTGGTTTGGAAGCCCAAGCGATCGGCCAGCAGCATGCTGTCTAGCAGGGCGTTGCGCATATCCTTCGGTAGGATGCGCCAGACATCGGGGCCCGGCCAGGGGATGTGCAGGAAGTGCTGCACTTGAATCGTGTCGCCGACAATCTCTCGAAGGTACTTGGGCACCATATAAAGGTGATAGTCCTGCACCAGGACGATAATCGGGCGCTCACCATCGGCCAAAGTCTGTTTGACGCTCTCGGCGATGGCTTCGGCAAACTCTCGGTTGATCTCCAAATAGCCTTCAGTCCAGGCTTGGCGCGTCTCCCGTGTGATGCTCGGGTGACGGGGAATATCCCACATTTGATGCTGGATAAACCACAGCAAGGGATTCGATATCTCACCGTAGTATTGATCGTAGCTGGTCTGGTCTGGCGTCACCAGCGTCAGGTAGATGCCCTCGACTTGAGCGACTTCATCGGGATGCTCAGCCTGCCAGTCGGCTTGCCACTGTCGATCGTCGGGCTGCATGGCGCAGGCCACCCAGACGACTTCATGTTGTTCGGCCAGCGCACCCAAGGCGGTGACCAGCCCGCCGCTGCCGCGTTCGACGCTGTACTCGCCGTCGTCGTCACGCGTGAAGGAAAAGGGACCACGGTTAGAGGCAATAACGACAAGGGGGTTGCGATCGTTATAGGATTGCTTGGAGTCGGTCTTCAAAAGGCTGTCCTATCGCTATCATGCAAGCTTGGCCGACACGGGTGGTGACGATCGATCATCCACTCGGAACACACTTAAGTGTAACCTACCTGGGTTGTGAATGGGTACTCTGACCACCTGATGGGCCGGGCAATCGCGTCAAAATGACATTCAAAGCATCTGTTAAGGATATGGCGCTGTTGTGTTCAACAGTGAGCGTTTCGGGGCCAGAACTCGCCGGGCTGCCCCAACACAGTTGGGGGCGGATGCTGCGCCAGCGGAACAGGGGGTGCCTGATACGGGGTCAGCTCAGGTTGCTTTGAAAAGGCTTAATATAAGTCGCAATTAAGTTGAATCGATTGCCCTTGCCTGACGGGCATCCCGTGTTGGGTTACGATGTGTATCTCGCTTGATAGCGAGCAATCATGGTCAGGGCATCGTCAATTGAGGGCGCAACATAGACGGTGCCGAATAGGCGGCTGTAGATGTCGGTAAAAGTGTGAGCCATGCGGGAAGGATGAACGTAGATGCTCATGCCGACACGTGGATGCGGCATTTGTGCCAACTGAGGGTAGTGGGCGATCAACCCCTTGGGTAGACGGCCTGTCGCCTGGGTCACATCAATAATGCCATGCACGATGTGCTCAACCTGTTCCCGCATATCATAGCCGAGCTGCATCATGTTGGTGAAGTCATCCAGTGTGAGCTGGCCACTCATCTGATACAGAATGATGGTTCGCTCGTCGTTATACCAGCGCGCTTGTATAGGCATAGTGGGAAGGCCCCTTCGCTAGTGGTGCGGACAAGGGACAATCATACCCAACCCTTTCCTGAGCGCATAGTAACAGTTCTGCGGGCATGCTATGATCTTGAGGTAGCGAAACGGGAGCTTTATGCAGGAACGTCACTTCTTCCCCGGCCTGACCCTCAGCACACCAGCCCATTTAATGGTCGCCCGTCTCTCCCGTCAAGGCGATCAAAATGGGTCCTTGCCACCCTTGCAGCCCGTGACCACCCTCTGGTCTGTGGCGGCGCTGCTCAGCTTGTTTATCGCAACGATTGCGGTCAGCCTACCGATGGTCGGGCGCTTGCTCCTCAGCCCGATTGCCCTGGGAGGGCTGCTTATACTTGCCCTGCTGCCGCTGATCAGTGGCGCTTACGCCGCTGCCTTCGCCGCCTCCGATAGTCGTTCCCAAACACAGGACATGCTGCGCCTGGCTGGGCTTGCTCAGAACGAACTCATTAAAGCCTATGCAATTAGCGCGCTGATTCGGCTGCGATTTATCTTTGCCTTGGCGGGGGGGCTGGCAGTGGGTACCTCGTTGGCGCTGGCAGGTCTGCTGGTGATTGGCCCATTCGTCCTGCCCTCCTGGATACGGGCGGCTGTGGTCCTTCCGGCCCTCTTCAACCTGCTGATTCTGCTGGCTTTTCTCTCGCTGAATGCTTTGGCACTGGCTTTGGGAGCCTTGCTAGGGGTGGCGCTGAAGCGGGCGGTCACCGCGGCCTTGGCTGCGGTGGCGGTGATCGGAATAGGCACGCTGTTTGCGGCCTACGTATTGGGTCTGACGCTGTTAGCAGTCAACGCGCTGATTGCAGCGCTGCTCGGCATTCTTGCGGAAGGGTTTTAAAAGCAAACGGGCAACCCGTTTGGGTCGCCTGCTGATGGACGGTCTATGACATTTGCGCCTAGGCTGCGGCGATGCGGCTGTGGTTGCGATGAACCGGCATATTGCGCAGGCCGCGCTCAATCTCGTTGAGGTTGCGGAAGTACAGGTTGATCAGGTCTTGCTCGCTGCCAGGATAATGAGAGACAATCTCGGCGGCGCAATGTTGGCAAAATGGATCGTGAACAAGGCGACGATCAAGCTCTAAATCGCGGCGAAGGCGACGCATCGTCAGAGTAAAAGCCATCATCTGCGGATCGCTAGCCGATCGTTCGCGCAGATGCTCAACGAGGTCAACCCAACTCGGTGAGATAGAATGGTTGCTTAGGCTCTGAGCTACTTGGAAGCTTGGATTAAACATCACTACATCCATTCTCGATGATTTCTCCGACGTATCTATAGTGTAGTTCGCACTTGTGTTCTATACAATAGATAATCCGCTAAGAAAAGGTTAAGAATCGGCTAGTTGTAACACCATTGTTATCAGGTATTAATGATCCCAAAAAGCCATGAAGAGCCTGTGAGCCGCAGGTCAATCCAAAACGATCACAGCTTCAACAGTGTGAATCAGTCCATTACGCGCTTCGATGTTGAGCAGGTCCTCGTTCTCAACCAGTCGAATGTCAGACAGGTCAACCTCAACACCACTCAGCATCCGGACGCTGTCTCGCTCTGCAAGCATCGTGCTATCCAGCCCGCCCAGCAAAAGGTGATTCGCCAGCACCGCCTGAATGTGCTCGGGCTCGTTGAGCAGGTCCTCAAGGTCCCAACCGCGTGACTCCAGATAGGCGGCGAATGCCTCATCGGTGGGGGCAAAAAGGGTAAAGGGGCCAGGCAGCGCCAAGACATCAAGCAGCTCGGCGGCTTCCGCTGCCGCCAGCAAGGTGTCAAAATCGCTGGCTGATTGCGCCGTTTCAACCAGGTCCAACGCCGCATCCGTCACGTAATCCGACGGCAGCAGCACGCGGTCGACTAAGTGCATGGTGCCGTTGGTCGCCTTGAGGTTAGGCTCGAATGGGCGGGCGAAACCATGCTCTGCGTTACCGATATACAAACCGTCAGCGTCGCCACCGATTTGCAGGAGTTGGCCGTTCAAGGTGGGGATCAGTGGCGCAGCCTCGATCAAGTCGGACACGAGGAAATCACCCACCAGCGCATGATAGCTGAGGATGTCTGGCAGTTGTCGGTCGGTCAAGAAGTCAATCTGAGCTTGGTCTCGGTAAACAAATATCTCTGCAAACGCAGTATCGTCAGGGGCAAAGACCGTGAAGGGACCGTCTGTTTCCAAGGTGTCTATCACGTCGGCAGTCAGCACGGCTGACGATAAGTGAGTGAAGTTCCCGGTTGAGCGCACAATACCGATCAGGTCACGGCCTGTATCGATGAACGCTGCCTCTTGATTCTCCATCAAGCTCGGCGGAACTAACACCCGGTCAATTGCATGAATCACGCCGTTATTGGCCAGGATGTCTGCTTCTGTGATGCTGACCAAGCCATTCAAGATCAGGTCATCGCTGATGGATAAGGTCTCACCGCTCAAGGTCTCGATCTCGGCAGCGCCGCTAAGGTCCTCCGCCAGCAGCGTTCCGTCCACCAGATGATAGCTGAGGATGGTATCCAGCAGTTCGGTCTGCTCTTCCAGGCTATCCAGGTCAACATCGAGTTCTTCGAGGGTGGCTTCGAAGGCCTCATCCGTCGGCGCAAAGACGGTGAATGGGCCACCTGTTGTCAGTGCGTCGGAGTATCCGCCCGCAGCGGCGGCCAAGAGTAGCGTTTGAAAGCTGCCTGCGTCGGCTGCAACATAGAACAGGGCACGGTTCTCGTCGCTGCTCTCCTCCGCTTCGGGTGCCAGGGTCGGCAGTGGAGTCGGCGTGGGGGTGGGGGGCTCAGTGCTGCATGCAGCCAAAACGAGCATGACGGCTATCAAAGCTAGCCAACGGGTGACCTTCATCGGTGGGTTCCTCATCGCTATGCGCGTATCATCTCCTATCAATTATATCTCGATCTATCCAGCATGCGTTGACCACTGCACATCGGGTGACTACAATCGTGATTGACTTAAGGAGCACCTATCAAAGCGGGAGCATCACTTGACACAACCAACTCACAATGTGGACATTCACCCGACCTTACCCTTAATCAGCGCCTGTGTGACGGCTCAATTCTCAGTCGGAGAGGAGCTGGGGAGCCACATGAGCGCGTTGAGCAGCGCCCTTGATCAAGTCAAGCAGCCAGTATATGTCTCTTTTGACCTGCGCGAAGTTCGTTTTGGTATCAGTGATCTTCTACAAGCCACCAATGATTTCGCACGTGGGAGTCAGTCGCTGTTGCATCACCCAAACCTCTACATGATTCTTTACATTAGCGAACATCCAGTTATTCAACTTGCTGCCAAAGGCCTGCAAAACGAGATTTTCGGCGGAGGTCTGAACACAGCCGTCTTCAGCACCTATGAGGAAGCTGTCGCCTTTGTCGAAGACAATCCATTAGAGTAGCGGACTTTCAGCCAGCAAGGAAATTCTCGTGCAGCCCACCTACGATATTGAGGTCAACGCAAGTCTTGGCCTGGTTATCGTTACAATCAAGGCTGAGTTTTCGATTGGTCGGGAGTTGCCAACCCAAATGGAGCACCTGACCGACACGCTTGATGAACTTGGGCGTCCAGTCTATGTCATTTTTGATGTGCGCGACCTGCGCTTCACCATTGGCGACGTTGTTCAGGCGTCAAACGACTTCACCAATCGATCAAAGGCTGGGTTGTTGCATCCCAACCTCTACATGGCACTATACATCAGTGATCATCCTGTGATCAAAATTGCGGCAAAGGGTTTGCAGAACGAGATTTTCGGCGGAGGCATTCGAACTGCCGTCTTCAATACTGTTGATGACGCCTTGGATTATGCGCAGGCCAATCCACCCAGTCCAACGGGAACAAGGTAGGGATACCCCTACTTTTGTGGTGCTAAATTAGCATGGATACTATTACAGACAG
>JAADYZ010000357.1 GCA_010092775.1 Chloroflexota bacterium | reverse complement strand
CCACTGGATGTGATCGAGCAGCTCAAGCCCCTCAGTGAGGCCGTCCACGGCGAGGTTGAGCGCATCATGTATGATCTGCTCACCTTCCACCTGGAACGTCGGCTCAAATCTGCCGCTTTCCTAGACCGACTACGCCGTGAACAAAGACGCCACCCCTAGAGATTGGATGGCGTCTATCATGCTATCTTAGCCCGGGCCGTTTGCGCTAGGCTCGGATGACGATGCAGGTTTATCCTGCTCAGCTCGCTTGCGCCCAGCCTCACGTTCTTCCATCTGCTTGATGATGTTCTTGAGCGTTTGAGCGCTGATCCGAACCAGCTTGAACTTCATCAACGGCTTGGGGCCATCTTCTGTTTCCATATGGCCAGCTTCTAGATCGTCGCTGCTGTAGAACTTACGGCTTAGCTCAGCGAACTTCTCTGGCAGCTCTTTTTCCACACGTTCTGCCGCAGCGTCTTTGATGGCGATTAGGAAGTGATCATCACGAGGATGGCCAATGAACGAGCTGGTTGGGTCAACCTGGTGGAGCAGGTCGCCAATCAGCTTGGCAGAACTGCGAATCACTTGGTTGGCCGCGACCGGGCCATACTTGGCCTCAAACCCGAACAAACTCTCAATTTGAATATCGACAAAGATACTGGCAGGATCGTTCAAGAGCTTGGGCAGCCGCTCTTTGATCAGGTCCATGTTGGGCAAGCTGGTACGAGCATCGACCAGCGAGGTCCCCCCCACCCGATTGATTATGTTATGCACGCGTAGGCGCAGCTCTTCGACGTCGAAGGGCTTGGTGATGTAGTCATCTGCGCCAAGGCCCAGCCCATCCAGCCGATCGCGGCGCTCATCCTTCTGCGTCAGGAAGATAATCGGAATGCGATTCGTGCGTTCGTTGGCGCGCAAGCGCCGGCAAATCTCATAGCCATCCATGTCCGGCAGCATGATGTCTAGAATAATGACTTCTGGCAGTTGATCATTAGCTTTTTCGATGGCATCTGTTCCGGTGAGCGCATTGATAACCTCGTAACCAACCATCTCAAAATAACGACGTAGCAAATCGGATGTGATGACTTCGTCTTCTACAACTAGGAGTTTGTTCATGATCGTCTTCCTTCAGAGTCTCTCATAATCACAGGCTAGAGTTTCTGGAGTAACTGCGCTAAAGCTCGCGTATAGGGGGATTTCGGCTGAGCAGCGATGATTGGCATGCCGTTGGCCAGAGCTTCACCCTGAGCGGGTTCATAAGGCATTTCCATCACGATAGGCCGACCAATCACGCTCTCGATATCTTCAATGGCTGCGCCATTCTGGGGTCGCGAGCGGCTCAACACAACAACCTGTTGCCCCAGCAGACCGAGGCTGTCCAAAGCCTGGAATTCGCTCGGCGCAGACATGAGTGCCGCCGGATTGTCGCCCATTACGTAGATCACATGCTGAGCCGACTGCATGGCCGTGAGCACCATATCGTTGAAGTCCAGCGGAACATCCGCAACGATTTGGCCGAAACCTTCTGACAACGTGCTCAGAACGTAGTAGGTGGTCTCATCGTCCAATAAATAGGGGACTTGCATTGTGGGAGAGGCCAAAACGGCCAAACCAACAGAGGAAGCGACTGTTAAGGCTTGCCCAATGACCCGTTTGTCTTCGCCAGGGCCGATACCGACGAGGTCGCCCCATGTGCGAGGCACAGGCATCAGACCGAGGTGGCCAGCTACCTGGCCTGCTAGCGGCTCCATATCGACAATGCAGGATCGCCCAGCACGCGTATACGCGGTCGCAATGTTGACCGCCAAAGTAGTCGCACCAATTCCGCCTTGCAGCCCGACCACAGCAATCAAGGGCAGGCTGGCAGGAGGTACTTCAAAGCCGAAGGATTCTTCGTAGACCTCTTCTTCAAACGGTTCATCCTCTTGGAGCAACTCCGCGCCCAGCGAGGGGTCTGGCATATTCTGGACGCCGGTTTCCAGTAGTTCCTCGACGGCCTGTACCAGGGCATCGCGCGTGATGGGCTTGGTGACGTAGCCATCAGCGCCATATTGTTCGGCTTGGTCGCGGTATTCCATTTGAGCCATCGCAGTAAGAACAAGCAACGGCAAACGTGAAGTTTGAGGGTCTCGTTTGAGTGTCAAGCAGACTTGATACCCATCCATTCCAGGCATCATCAGATCGACGATAGCTAAGTCGAAGGGTTTGGCACGTGCCAGTTCAACCCCTTCTTGCCCGCCGCCAGCCGTCGTAACCTCGTGGCCGACCTTCTTGAGCATTAGGTTCATCATCTGGAGGAGGCTGGCATCATCATCGATGACTAGAATGCGTGCCATGAATCTCTCGCTTCTGATATGAAGGCAAAAAGCACCTCTGTATTCTACCACAGGCTTCGTTAAATACCTGTTATGTTTAGAGACATCTTGAATACTAAGAAAAACAATAAGCCGACCACATCGGCTTATCGGCTTCAGCTATTCTGATGGGTCCAGTAGGACTCGAACCTACAACCGATCGGTTATGAGCCGACTGCTCTAACCATTGAGCTATGGACCCTGAGGAGCGAAGAGCGGGTAATGGGACTCGAACCCATAACAACAGCTTGGAAGGCTGTTGTGTTACCGTTACACCATACCCGCACGTACCCAAAATTGTACCGACAACAAAGTCGAACATCAAAAAGTTGCATCCTGTTGGGGGCTTTGGCATAATCAGTTCCCAATCAAATGGGCCTGTAGCTCAGCTGGGAGAGCGCCACAATGGCATTGTGGAGGTCAAGGGTTCGAGCCCCTTCAGGTCCACTCAAAGGTCAATTCCTCACGGCGTTTCGGTGACAGAACGCCGTTTTTGATTCCTCGTCTGTAGCGTATAATGAACACAGGACGTATCCTCACGTGCCTTCCACTTCACCTATCCACCCTCAAGGAGTTTGAACGACATGAGCGTACCCAGTGATATTGAAATCGCCCAGGCAGCAACGGTTCAACCAATCAGCGAGGTCGCGGCGACTCTGGGATTGACAGACGATGATCTTGACTTGCACGGACGAAGCAAGGCGAAAGTCCATCTGGATGTGCTGAGTAAATATGCTGACCGCCCCAACGGCAAGTATATCGATGTCACGGCCATCACACCCACCCCCCTCGGTGAGGGCAAGACCACGACCACGGTCGGCCTGACCCAGGCACTTGGCACGGCGCTAGGTAAAAAGGCCGTGTGCTGCATTCGACAGCCCAGCATGGGCCCGACTTTTAACATCAAAGGTGGTGCTGCTGGCGGCGGTTACAGTCAAGTCATCCCGATGGAAGACTTCAACCTGCACCTGACTGGTGATATTCACGCCATTACCGTCGCCCATAATCTCGCGGCGGCGGCACTTGACACACGTTTGTATCACGAGAGCCGACAGAGCGACGCCGGACTGAAAAAGCGCGGTGTGACCCGCTTGGACATCGACCTGGATACGATCATGTGGAATCGGGTAGTCGATGTCGCTGATCGCTCCATGCGAGGCATTGAGATCGGCTATGGGGATGAGACGCTGCGCGATGGATCGCCCAGCCCGGTGTTCCCTCGTAAGACGGGTTTTGATATTGCCGTAGCCAGTGAGTTAATGGCGATTCTCGCCCTGACCACCAGCCTGAAAGATATGCGTGAGCGGATTGGGCGGGTGGTAGTGGCTTACAGCAAGCAAGGTGAGCCGGTTACGCTGGAAATGCTTGGCGTTGCCGGTGCCGTCACAGTGCTGATGAAAGACACCATCATGCCGACCTTGATGCAAACCTTGGAAGGGCAGCCTGCCTTCATTCATGCGGGGCCTTTCGCCAACATCGCGCATGGCAATTCCTCAATCATAGCCGACCAGATTGCCTTGAAGATGGCGGACTATGTGGTGACGGAAAGTGGCTTTGGGTCCGATATCGGCATGGAGAAATTCTTCGACATCAAGTGCCGCTACTCCGGGTTGATCCCCAGTGCGGTGGTGATGGTGGCGACAGTTCGCGCCTTAAAGATGCATGGTGGCGGCCCTGAAGTTAACCCGGGTAGTAAACTAGACAGCGCCTACACTGAAGAGAATCTTGACCTGCTGGAGGCGGGACTACCCAATCTGGGCGCTCACATCCAGAACGCGCGCCAATTCGGTGTACCGGTCGTTGTCGCGATCAACGGCTTTCATACAGATACTCAGGCCGAATGGGACATGATCCGTGAGTATGCTCTGACCCAGGGCGCAGAGGATGCCGTCGTGTCTGAGCACTGGGCCAAGGGCGGCGCTGGTGCAGCCGCACTGGCTGAAGCCGTTGTGGCTGCCTGCGAGAAGCCATCGGATTTCCAATTCCTTTATCCGGTTGACAAGTCGATTAAAGAGAAAATCGAGATCATCGCTGAGAAGATGTACGGTGCGGCTGGCGTTGAATACGATGCCTTGGCTGACGAACAGATCGCACGCTTTGAGGCAGCAGGCTTCGGCAACTTGCCAATCTGTATGGCCAAAACCCATCTCAGCCTGAGCCATGATCCAGCACTTAAGGGTGCGCCAACGGGCTTCACACTGCCTATCCGCGAAGTTCGGGCGAGTGTGGGCGCTGGCTTTATCTATCCGCTGGTCGGCACGATGAAGACGATGCCAGGTCTGGCAACACGCCCAGCCTTCTTCGACATCGACATTGATACAGAGACGGGCAAGATCCTCGGCCTATTCTAAAGTCTAAGAATCCACAGTCGCTCGATTTTCATGTCATTGCTGTTTTGTGGTATGGTGGATTTAGTGTGCGCTGAAATGCCAAAGGGAGACAGACGTGAGTGAAGTTGAGCGACTGTTTAACGAGGGTAAAGCTGCCGTCAAAGCGGGTGATAAAGACGCTGCCCGTTCGGTGCTGCTGCAAGTCATTGAGCTGGACGAACATCATGAAAATGCCTGGCTGTGGCTGAGTGCGGTGGTTGATGGCGAGGATCGTATCATTGCCCTGGAAAATGTCTTGGCGATCAATCCACACAACGATCGCGCGCGCACCGGGCTGCGCAAACTGGGTATCGAGCCACCTGCGCCGCCAGACTTGGCCGAGGAACCTGACTTCGATTTCTTCAGCGAGACAGCCACTGAAGCGCAAGCCCCAACGCCTCCCCTGCCATCGGGAGGCCTGGCGATGGCGGCCTACGCTGGGGACCTGACGAAGCAGGCCGAGCAGCGCGATCCCTCTGAGAAACTATCCTGGCGCGAATTGACCACAGCCGACCCCAAAGCGCTGCGCAATACCAAAGAGCGCGAAGGCATCGACGCCCCGCTGGATACGTCCTTGCTCGGCCTGTTCGACTCCTACATCAGTGTGATGCTGGTCTCTCGTTGGGCCTTTGAGCCAGAGATGAAAGCAGCCAGTGTGCCACGCTGGCTGGTTAATGTCGGTGTATCTGCATTGCTAATGACGATCTGGACAGGTTTGATCTACGTAGTCGCGATTCTGGCGATTTCACGCAACACATTCCTCGCTGCCGAAATCAACGATTTGCTGGTGAGCGACCTGGGTATTCAAGAACT
>JAADYZ010000047.1 GCA_010092775.1 Chloroflexota bacterium | reverse complement strand
GACGAACACTGTCCCGACGTACACATAGCGCAGCAGCCGTCCAAATTGATCCGTGTCGCTGACATCACGCACCAGGGTGACGTTTTGGCCAGCTACAAGCTGCGCGTTCGCCGCGGTGGCTTCATCAAAGCAGGGTTCATTGCTCTCGGGTGTGTCGACCCCGATGTAGCGCACCCGGAATACCTCGCCCTGGATCGCTACATCGACTGTATCCCCATCCACCACGAAGGTGACGAAACCCTCCTCCCCACCGACACGCGGCGGTGTCGCCAGTGTGCTCACTTCAGGCTCGTTACAGGCGACCAGGGCCAGACTCAACAGCAGTAGAGACAGGATCGGTAGACGCTCAAATTGGGACATAAGGGCTTGCTTCCAGGCTGCTTCGAAGAATCTGCCTAGATGATATGCGCGATCGCAGCGAAGTGCAATGCACTGCCCACCAGCACGAAAATGTGCCAGATGTCGTGGAAGCTGAAGCTGGGCAGCAGCTTCCGATAGTGGTCGAGCTGATAGAAGACTGCGCCAACGGTGTAGGTGATCCCCCCACCGAGCAAGAGGCCATTGGCCAGCGGTGGCAGCGTCTCAAGCAGGAAAGGCAGCACAACCACCGCCAACCAACCCATCCCGACGTAGCTCAAGGTCGAGATGATGCCACTGCGCAGTTTGGGCGAGAACAGCTTGACCATCATACCGATTCCGGCCATCCCCCACACAATGCTGAGGAAGGCGATGTTCCATCCATCTGGCAGCACGAAGAAGGCCGGGGGCGTGAAACTGCCTGCAATCATGAGGTAGATAGCCGCGTGGTCGGCCCGGTTGAGCGTATCTTGCGTGCTCTCGGACGCGCGGATCAAATGCAGCGCTGCGCTCGCTGAGAAGACGCTGATGACGCTAATGCCATACACCGTCATGGTGATCAGCTTGGGCGTGTTCTGCCAGGTTTGGCTGATCAACCAGACTAATCCGACAAGGGCGAGAATTGCCCCAATCAAATGACTGAAACCACTAAATGGCTCACGAAATCGAGAGAACATAAGAAACCTTTTCCAATCCAATGCGCACCTAACCTATATTGTATAGGTTTAGGCGCACTCGTAACACTAAAGTCGAGGATTAGTTGCTTAATTGTTAGGTTTTTTATGCTTGCCAGTACGGGGCGAGCAGGGAGGGGCCATGTTCCTTCAGCAGAATACCCAACACTTTGGCGATGTTCCAGGCATCATCATGGCCGCGATGGTGGCTGCCTTCAAATTCCAGGTGGGAGTCTCGCACAGCCCGGCCCAGGCCAACCGGTTTGATCTTCTTGACCTCAGCATAGACCCGTTTGACGTTGATGTGTGAATCCGAAAAAGGATAGGGGACATTGCGCTCGCGACACTGCGCCTGGAACTTGCGTCGATCGTAGTCGCCCCAGCTTACCCAGGTCAGGTCGAAGGTGTCATACTCTTTTACGACTGTCTCGCAGGCTTCGGCAAAACTCACACCCCCGTCGACCATCTCTTGCGTGATGCCGGTCAGCTTGCGACAGAAGGAACTGACCCGTGAGCGCTCCGGCTTGACGAGGATGCTGCGCTTGCGGCTGGGTGTTGCAGAAGCCAGGTCCAAAATGCAGAGTCCAACCTCAATGATCTCAGGGAACTGGCCCGGTGGCGGTTCAGAGCGCCGCCAGCAGGTTGCCTCAATATCTACGACCACCAACTGATCACGGCGTAGTTTCGTCATGCCACCTCACTCTGTAAATCAAACGGACACGCTCAGGCGTGTCCGCAAACCATCGCGTGAAGATGCGTCGAGCGATCTACGCCGGCTCTGCTTCCAGTTCATCCAGGGCCAGATTATGACGGCGCAGCAGCACAATCGACAGGCCAAACAAGGCGAATACAATCACTTCGTGGGCCAAACACCAGTTGCAGTAGGCCTGCAAAAGCTGAGCTTGCACATAGATCAACCAGATCGAGTACAAGGTCGCGAAGAGTAGAATACCGAAGAACAGCAGCGGACCATACTCTTGCAAAAAGGGAATGCGCTTCTGCCCGGCCAGCACGCCTACCAAGACGAGATTGGTCAAGAAGCCGAGCAGGCCAATCGGCACGCCCATAATCTCCGAATAGATGCTGTTGCGAACCGTGCCGCAGTCAAACAGGCCGCCACCCACGCACAACATGCTGACATCGAAGAGCTTGGTGTAAGCCAGATAGCCGCTGACACCCAGGGCCCCCGCTAGCAGCACAAAGCAGGCGATTGTCACCCATTCGGCGCGCGCCCCACCACGCGGTGTGGCTGCAGTTGGGATGGGTTGGGAGGGAGTAGTTGAAGACATAAGAGATCACACCTCGTCTATCGCGCCAAAGTTCCGATGGAGGGCGCACAATTTCGTTCTTGCCGCGTCCAGTGTAGCAGCACTCCCCCGGATAAGACAACCCGTGCTTTGTCGTATCAAGCCGTGTGGGTTGCCTAGTCGTCTGCAGCGAACCAATTCAATGCATTTTCGATTAACTGGCGCCGATCGTTGCTGCGCATCCACTGCAAAGGTACAGAGGAATAGACTGTCTTGAAGCTGCCAGAGTCATACGCGGTGATCACCGGATTGCCAGACTGGGCGCTGTTGGGCCCGCGCGAGAAGACCGCGACGGCGGCGCGGGTCTCGACTGCATCGGGGCGCACCCGGCTGTTCACGCTCAAGTTCAGCGTGTCGCCCGAGAAGCCTTCCGCCAGCGGATGATTGGCGTTGCTCAACGTGAGGTCCACAACAGGTGACCAGCCATCATGCCGGATGCTCAGATAGTCTTGTACGAAGGGTGTGTTGGGCCAGGGGGAGATCACCGCGCCACCCTCAATCAGGATACGTCCGCCATCGTCCAGAAATTGCAGCATCGTGTCCAGGCTGGATTGAGTCGGTGAATCGCAACAGTCATCACCAACGGCCCAGATAATGACATCATACTCGTTGGCAGCCGTCCGACCGGGCTGACCATCTTGATAGGTGCGCCAGCGATCGTAAGTCACATCAAGCGAATCGAGGGCCGAGGCAATTTCGTCGGCGCTGGTCCATTCTGGGCGGCCCGATAGTTCATCTTCAGCAACAAGCAGGACGGTCAGGCTGGGTGCCTCGGTCGGGAGGGGTGTCTCAGTGGCTTCCACGATGGTGGCGGTAGGTTCGGCAGGAGGCTCGGTCGGGCTGGGCTCTTCCTCCGTTGCATCCTCTTCGGCGTCTTCGTCGTTGTCTTGTGCAGACGACTCAAGTTCAGGACTGGTTTCGGGCGTTTCGCTGGCCATGTTCGGCAGATTGCAGGCCAATGTGGATAGCAGAAGGCATGCTAGGGCAAGGACCACAACCGCTGGATGACGATGAGCAGAACGAGATCGATGATGCGGGACCGCCTGGTTGCGCATTGTTTTTTGCCTTTGATATTGAGACAATCCTACGGGCAATTATATGCTCAGTTGCGCGACCGTCAAGACAGAAGGAGCCAACCCAATGTCCCATTCATCTGAATTCCCCACCTTGGTTGTGATCAATGACACGCCGATCAAAGTGACGCCACCCTCAGTCGTCCTACTGACGTCAATCATCAGCGGTTCTGCCCTGTGGAGCCGCTGGCGACATCCTGAAGGCGAATGGGGTCGCCACATCTTGGTCGGGCTGATTGGGGGTGGTTTGGCTTTGGTAGCCGACATCGGGCACGGTCTTGCTCACAGCGTGAGTTCGCAGCGAGTTGGCGCACCCATGCGCGAAATTCGGGTGACCTTCGTGGCCTTATCCGTCTATGATGATGACCCGAGCATCACACCTCGGCAGCATATTGGTCGCGCCCTAGGCGGTCCGATCTACAGTGCTAGCCTGGCTGCCTTGAGCTGGCTGTGGCTGCGCAGCAGCACCTCGGACACGCTTCATCATGACGCAGCGACGATTTCCCTGGGACTGAACCTCTTGACCCTCGGCGGCTCGCTGCTGCCGATCAAGTACGTCGATGTGGGCAGCATTCTGAAATGGTCCTTGGTCGAGGGGGGGCAGAGCGAAGCGCAGGCTGATGAGGCCCTGCGAGTGGCTAGCGCCGCAACTGGGGTTGCTGCCGCCGCGATCAGTGGGGTATCCTTCGCGCGGCGCTGGTGGCTGCCCGCGCTGATTGGGCTAGGAGTGAGCATCGCCGCATTGATCGCCGCGCGACGCTGAGCGACGGAAAGGGAACGCAGTGCAAAGTACCTACACACTTGTGGACCGTAAAGGGGACGGCTTGCAGTTCGAGGTCAGCCCACGCGTAGTATACCTAACCGTGCAGATGGGCGATGGTCCAAACCATACGCTTGAACTCACACATCGTGAGTGGCTGCTGCTTCATGATGTGATGCAGCAGGTCGAGGACCAGCTTGCCCCCAGCTTCTATCAAGAAGCCGACGCAGACACGCTGCAATCCTACAGCTGGTTCGAATAATCGCCCTACTGTAATTTGACGTGTGTCATTATTGTGCTATAATACCTTTTACGCTGCGGGGTAGAGCAGTGGCAGCTCGTCGGGCTCATAACCCGGAGGTCGTAGGTTCGAATCCTGCCCCCGCTACTCAAATCATCAAGCCGGCCCATCTCGCGGTCGGCTTGTTTGGTTTTTCGGTGTCATGACCTCTTCCCTCGAGCCTTAGCAGTTTTTGTATCAGACTCGTTTCAGGGGTATTATGGTCCCGAATACCCGCAGGAAGCATGACCTTTGTGAGACAGTTCGTACCCTTCGGGGTAAGTAGAGTGGCCACGGAAGGCGGTTCCTTGCTGGTGAAGTGCATTTCATTTAGGGTAAGGAGAAAGTACCCTTGTCAGAAGAACGTGTAACAGGCACCGTCAAATGGTTCAACAGCACCAAGGGCTATGGTTTCATCGCGCCCGACGGCGGTGGCAAGGATGTATTTGTACATCACAGCGCCATCCAGATGTCCGGCTACCGTGAGCTCAATGAGGGCGACCGGGTTGAGATGACCGTCCAACAGGGCCAAAAGGGACCGCAGGCTGCCAATGTGACCAAAGTCTAGCGCAAGCTAGGCCAATTACATCGACTCAGCAAGCCCCTGATCATGACGATCGGGGGTTTTGCATTTCTAAGGAAGCCAATCGGGCGCGTTCCGACGTGGTTTAATGGCCTCCCGATCACGGACCTGCTATCTTCAGATGAACGATTGTAGCTTTGGGCTGATCCATCTATCTAACATGTCTACAACGATTCGTTGGCTCGACTCTGCCCGGACAGCTGTCCTGGTTCAACATATTGGCGACTATACAGTCGAGGACATTCTTGCACGCATGGAAGACCTGAATGCGATGCTAGACACCGCAGATCATGAGGTTGCCGTGGTGCAAGACCACCGCAAGGTCGGCAAGCTGCGGGGCAATATGCTCGGTCACCTGGGCGACCTCGCAAGAACGCGCCATCCATTGATCATGCAGTCTGTGATCGTAGCCCCCAGCGCCGTGTCGCGTCTGATCGGGGCGATCTATTCGCGGCTGTTCTATCCCATCTTGTTCTTCGACACCTTCGAAGAAGCCCTTGCCTATCTCCAAATCGATACCAACCTCGATGATCTGGTAGCTTAGCTTGCATCGACCAGAGCCTTCACCTGCTCAAGCAGTTCAGGTAAGCGAGCCGCCACAACTGGCGATAAGCCCTCCCCAATTTCCAAGCTCAACGCATTGATGGTCAGCAGCGTGCAGACTGGCGTCCGTCCATAGATCGCTGCTGTAGCAGCCAGCAGCGCGCTCGGCGTGACGTAGTGCGAAAAGGGGTCGAACGCTGCCTGATCGGCTTGGATGGTCTCAACGGATAGCGCAGCGGGCGGGTCGCCCTGGGCTGCATCAATCAAGATCAACCGATCGACTTGTGAGGCCTCTTCAGCAAGATCAATCGTCAGTTGGTGGACGGCCATCACCGCAACCGAACTCGCCCAATCGACCGCCTGCAAGCGTTCCGCCACGACTTGCCCAAGCCCATCATCCTGACGAAGGGGATTGCCATAACCGATAATCAGGGTCGTCTGTTCTTTTGGCATCTTTCAATGATACCGAATGGCCCACAGAAAAATAGGCCACCCTTGACGAGAGGGTGGCCCAGTGGGAGAAACTGCGCGTCGTCATGCGACGAACAGAGGAAACTGCCTGTCTAGCGATTACTCAGCGTCTTCGATCAGGTTCTCAACGCGCCAGTTCAGCAGCGCATCTTCGTAGGCGAACTTGGCATCGCGCAAGCCGCGATCGGCTGCTTGCAGCAGCGGATAGGCTTCGCGCAAGGTGTCGCGTGCCACGAGTGGATCGACCACCGCGCCGTTCTCATCGTAGCCAGCCGGGTCGGTCAGGATGACATTGGCTGCATCCAGATCGCTCTGGGTAGTCGGGATGGCTGCCTCATAGGCGGCCAGCGCTTCGCGCAAGCTGGCCACATCGAAGCCCTGCTCCTCATAGCCATCGATCTGAGCTTCCCAGCCCTCGGCCCGTTCTTCGGCCTGCGGAATGCGCAGGGCAACCCCATCGGCGTAGAGCAGTGACTCTTGCAGCAGCAGCTCCAGACGCTCAATGTTGAAGTCGCTGACGTTCTCGCCGGTCAGCTCGAAGGTCTCGACGCGCCAGTCCAACAGGATGTCGCGGTAGGCGTATTGAGCATCACGCGAGCTGCGATCCGCACCCAGCAGCAGCGGGTAGGCCTGGCGGAGGGTCAGGCGAGCGGTTAACAGATCGGTGACCTCGCCGGTCTCGTCGAAGCCATTGTCCTCAGCAGTCATCACCTCAAGGCCCTGGTCGAGCAGCGCTTGACCTTCTGGGATGGAGGCGACAAAGATGTCGAGGGCGGCTTGCAATTCAGTGGTGTCGTGGTCGAGGGCCGTCCACAGGTCGATCTCGCTTTGCCAGAACTCGGCCTGAGCGACATCGCCATCCAGGCGCAGTTGGACGCCATCAGCGAAGAGCAAGAAGCGATCGTAAACGTACTCGATGTTATCGAACGAGGCTTCGGTGCTGCTTTCATCCGCAGCGACGGGGGTGGCCGGGCTGAAGATCAGAGCGCCTAGCGCCAGGATCGACAGCAGCAGAACAGAAATGCGGAAAGACTTCATGTGTGTTTTTGCTCCTATGTGTGTGTACATTCTCTTACACTTCCTACGATACAATCCAGCTATAACGAAAGGTCTACGCACTTGTAAATCATCTGTAAAACCTGTGAACCAGGAGCGGCCCATGCGGCTCAAACGGATTCTCACGTGGCTCGGCATTGCATTGATTTCGATGGTGGCTTGCGCGCCCGGCCCGGCTGGCCCTGCAATCGTCGTTGATCCGCCGGAGTTGACCCTGATCGATGTTGTCGAGGATGGCCAGGGTGGATTGCCCGGCCTTGAGCAGGTCGAGTCGGTGGCATTCAGTCCGGATGATCAGCGGGTCTATGCGTTGAGCGGCACCGATGCCACGATCAGCTTGTTCGGAGTCGATGCCGACAGCCGCGACCTACGATTAATTGATCAGGTCACCGCCGCTGACCCCGCTGATCCCCTGCATCATGGCGGCTCATTGGTTGTCAGCCCCGATGGACGTTACCTGTACGTGGCTGTCCATGTGGTTGAGCCATCCCGCCCCGCCTCCTTCTTTCAGATTGCCACCTATCAACTGGGCGACGACGGCTTGCCGCGCCACATCGAGACCTTCACGCAGCCCCTGCGCGCCTTTGGTCAGAACTTCGAGTGGGCTGACCTGCTGGATGTCAGCCCGGATGGCCGTTTCTGGCTGATCCACACACGCTACACGCCAGATCAGTCCCAGCGTACTGAAGACCTGATTGCGCCTCCATCCTTGATTGTGCTGGAACGTGACGCAGAATCGGGGCAATTGACTGCGCTTACGACCGAGCAGGATTTACAGGACTACCGTGGATTGCTGCCGACGGCCAGCCCGGATGGCCGCTGGCTGATCTGGCATGGCACGGATGAACAGGCCATCTTGTGGGGTCGCGACATGGTGAGCGGCGAGCTGACTCCAGCGTCTGGCATTGATCTCCCGGTGTTGAACGGCCTATGGTATAGCCCAGATGGTCAGACCGCTTACTCGAACGAAAGCTCAGGCTATTCGGATCAGGGTGGGTTGCAGGTCTATCGGGTGCAGGGTGACGGCAGCCTGGCATTGCAGCAGACCATCTACAATGCTGCGGCACGTCCGTATCGAATCACCCGCGTGCATCACACACCCGACGAGCGATCCGTGTATGTGATGGGGTTCACAGAGCGCGACGACTGGCGCGGCTGGGAGGCCCTGCCCGCTATCGACATTTATGATCTTGACGACGGACAATTTGTTTTCGATCGGCGCTTGTTTGAGCGCGATGACGAATTCGCTGCCGCCCAAGCAATCCGGTCTTCCGCCGTATCACGTGACGGCGAATGGCTCATCGCTGTGTCGCAGATTGCGGGTGTGGAGCCCCCCTTTGGTCTGCGTGGGATCAAAGTTTTTGCGGTGGATGACGGGGACCTCATCGAGACGCAGGCGCTCTACGCCGGTCAAGACGGCTGGCTCGGATTGACTAACCCGGTGCTGCAAACCATCAGCCCGAATGGGGAGCAGGCCTACGTCGTAGGCTGGCATCGACCCGCGCAGCGCTGGGTGCTGTCGATTGTCGCCCTCGAAGCCGCCGGGCTGCGCCTAATCGATCAGCTTTTCGATGTGCGTGTCTTGCTCCTGGCGGATGAGGGGCAGCATGCCTATCTGCGCATCAATGATGAGATTGCCTTTTACCAACGCGATCCGCAAACCGGCCTACTGTCACATGTCGAGACCTACGACGACTTTCCGAAGGCCAAGTGCATCAGCCTGCCCCCAGACGCACAGCATCTCTACGTCTGCCCGCATGACCGTGACGATGCCAACGAGCCAGTCATTCCCGGGGTGGGGGCCTACGTTCGGAGAGAGGATGGTCGTTTGGCCCTCCTGGGTGAGCAGCCCATCCCCTCGCTGCCTAACCGCAGTGGTCCGCTCTGGTCGCCAGATGGGCGCTTTGCCTATCGCTACAACAGCCAGTTCATCGACGTGGTCTATCGTCGCGACCCACTAACGGGCCTGCTAGGCTACGAGTTTGTCGGGCCGCTCCCACTGGAAACTGCCAGCCCTGTCTCTTATACACAT
>JAADYZ010000356.1 GCA_010092775.1 Chloroflexota bacterium | reverse complement strand
TGTGTATAAGAGACAGCTCCAACACCCGGCGATCTACCCCCTCCCTTTTGGCTGGTTGACCCAAATGGTGCGATCCTATTTGGTCCGGGCGCTGGCCACGGAAACGGAAATGGTCCGCGACGTACGCTGCCAGAGGACTACCTGAGTGAGGCTACTGCAATCGAAAGTGATGGGGTTATCCTGGCCTACCTTGTCCCCATAGTGCAGGATGTGCCAAGAACCGGGCCAGAGCAACGTTTTCTACTGGGAGTCAACCAGGCTGTGCTCGCCGCTGGGGCCGTCGCGATGGGGTTCAGCGTGGTCTTGAGCATGTTGCTGGCGATTACCTTGACCCGTCCGATCCGTGAGATGATTGTCGCGACACAACGCATGGCAGCAGGTGATCTTGATCAGCGTGTGCCGGTTCGTACTCAGGATGAATTAGGTCAGTTGGCACAATCTTTCAACCAGATGAGCGCTAGGCTAGCGCTCGCGACCCATCAACGACAGCAGATGACCGCCAATATTGCTCATGATTTACGTACGCCTTTGACCGTGATCAATGGGATGATCGAAGGCTTTCTAGATCAGGTCTATCAGCCCAGCCCCGAGCGCTTTGAGATGATGCACAGCGAGGTGCAGCACCTGACACATCTGATTGAAGACTTAAGGCTACTCTCTTTGGCCGACGCAGGTGAGCTGCGTTTGGAGCGCAAGCCGACGCAGCCGCAGGATTTGCTCGAAAAAGCGGCCCGCAGCTTCCGCCAACAGGCTAAGCAAAAACAGATCGAAATACGGCTAGATATTGAGCCCAATTTACCGGCTGTCGCAGTGGACCAGAAGCGGATGGCGCGGGTGCTGGGCAACTTGATCAGCAATGCTTTGCGCTACACACCTGAAAATGGGCAGATTATCTTGCGGGGCCAACGGAACGGAAACGGTGTGCATTTGGTCGTCGCAGACAATGGGCAAGGTATTGAGGCCGAAAAGCTACCGCAGATCTTCGACCGTTTTTATCGTGCGGACGAGTCACGACATGGCGAGGAAGGGGAGTCTGGCTTGGGGCTAGCGATCGTCCGATCGTTAGTGGAGGCACACGGCGGCAAGATCGCCGTCAGGAGCCAGCTCAATGTGGGGACCACTTTCACCATCGCGCTGCCAGCGGCTTGAAGCTTCTTTGCAGGTTTAGAACGCGATCTGAACAGCTTCTGAAAATCCACAGTTTAGACTCTTAGCAAAGGCTGAAGGAACGGAGCTGTGGATGATGGGGCATCACTTTAGCAAACTCGAACTCAAGCGGATCCTACGGTTTGGATTAGTTGGTGCTGTCGGGACGGCGTTGGATTTTGGACTGTTGATCCTGCTGCGCACTGGGCTGGGCTGGCCAACTGCGCTCGCTAATGTCTTTTCATATTCGGCTGGGATCGTCAACAACTACGGCCTTAACCGCCTCTGGACCTTTCCTGAGGCACGTGGCAAGCAGGTGGCGATCCAATTGATGCAGTTCAGCCTGGTCAGCTTGACGGGGCTGGCCCTCAACACGGTCATTGTAGTGATATTGGAACGCTTCTTGGCAGCAGTTTTGACTCTACCCGAGTTAGATTATGTCTTGGCGAAGATAGTCGCAACAGGCTTGGTTTTTGTGTGGAATTTTGCCGCCAATCGCTGGTGGACTTTCAATGATACTGTAACCGTTTGAGCGGGCTATATCGAACAGATGCACGATTATTTCTGCACAAGCTGGTGCTATGCTTGATAGAGAGTTTGACGGGTTAGCAGGAAGCCAAAGGAAAGCCTCCAATGAGTGAACGCGCTCTATACTCCAACACGGTAGCGCCAGCGGAGGCAGGATGGCTTGCGAAGCCGCTGCTGCTTGGCCTGAGCTTATCGACTGTGGCGCTGGTAGGGATTATTCTGTTGGCGGCGGCGCTCCGCTTTGTCAACATCGACGCAATCGGGGACGGCAATACTTACTACACGGCTGCTGTCACCAGTATGCTGCAATCCTGGGAGAATTTCTTCTTCGTCGCAGCTGAACCTGGTGGCTCGGTAACCGTCGACAAACCACCTTTGGGTCTGTGGCTGCAAGCTGTCTCGGCTTCTGTGTTTGGTGTGAGTGGATTCTCGGTTGCCCTGCCGCAAATACTGGCGGGAATCTTCAGCATTCCGCTGCTTTATCATCTGGTCAAGCGGCATTTCGGTGAGGGGGCGGGTCTGGTCGCAGCGCTCATTCTGGCGATCACGCCAGTCGCGATCGCGGTCGAACGCAATAACACTATGGATGCCACACTGATGTTCACCCTTTTGCTGGCGGCCTGGGCCTTCCTGGAGGCGACAGAACAAGGTAAGCGTGGCTGGCTTCTCTTGGGTGCTGTACTGGTTGGGTTGGCCTTTAACATCAAAATGCTGCAAGCCTTCCTGCCTGTGCCTGCGTTCTATGCCCTCTACCTTTTGGGTTCAGAAGAAGGCTGGGGGCGAAAGGTTGTCAACCTGATTCTGGCGAGCCTTGTACTTCTGGCAGTTTCACTTTCATGGGCCATCACTGTCGACCTCACTCCGGCTGATCAGCGACCCTATATTGGCAGCAGAAGCAACAACAGCGTGATGGAGT
>JAADYZ010000046.1 GCA_010092775.1 Chloroflexota bacterium | reverse complement strand
GAAGGGGGTAAAGCAAAACCACAGTGAGCAGCTTCACTGTGGTTTAGGGTGAGGCGGAGAGGGTGGGATTCGAACCCACGGTGACCCAAAGGCCACAACGGTTTTCGAGACCGCCCCAATCGTCCACTCTGGCACCTCTCCGGACGGTTACTTCTTGCCTTGCGCACGCAGCCCAGCGAAAAAGTCCTTGAGCTGCTGCTGCGCTTCTTCAGCCAGGATGCCTGACTCGACGATGACAACATGATTGAGCTGGGGATGCTGCAACAGGTCCATGATAGAACCGCCAGCCCCAGCTTTCGGATCGTCAGTTGCCCAGATCAAGCGTGACAAACGCGCTTGCACCATCGCCCCTGCGCACATGGCACAGGGCTCTAAGGTGCAGTAGAGGGTCACGTCGATGAGGCGCCAACTCCGAAGCGCTTGAGCGGCTTCACGCAGGGCCATGATCTCGGCATGGGCGGTGGGGTCTTGATCCACTTCTTTACGATTGCGCCCACGTCCGATGATGTGCCCTTGGTAGACGGCCACCGCACCGACAGGGATGTCGCCCGCCTCAGCCGCCAAGCGGGCTTCCTCTAAGGCGGCCCGCATCCAGATCACGTGGTCATCCATTGTGCGGAGAATTATAGCAGGGCAACCAGAGGGGATCAACGCGATTCGGCCAGGGCGACCAGGTGATCTATACTTGCCTTAAACTGGCTACCCCATTGAACATAGAGAGATGTATCGTGACCAAGCGAACCTTTTTTCAAGACGAGCGACTGCGTAGTTTGCGGGCACAGTTTAAGCAGGTGGCGCGCTCTGGCGATGATGAACGACTGGATGGGATCACGCGGATTCTGGCTAGTGAGGGGCTGAGCCAAGAGGAGATCGCCAGCCTGTACATCCAAGCGACCATGCATCAAGATGACCTACCCAATGACTTCGAACCTGACTTGGAGCGGGCCAAGGCGCTGAAGAAGCAGTTTGATCCGCACCCGCTGGAATGCAGTTGTGCCCGCTGCCAGCCGCGCGTCCCTGGAACAAATCCAGAGCAATTGACGTCGTAGATAGTGAGTCGGCTCACCTTTACTGGATCACTTTGCAGCAAGAGAGAAACATATGTCATCAACGCAACGACGCACGTGGATCATTGTGGGAGTAGTGGGCGGTGGCTTGGCCCTGCTGATCCTATTCTTTGTCATCGGCAGCTTCCTCGGTGCAGGTGGTCTTGCAATTCGCGCGGCCCCCGGTTTTGGTGGCGACGCGGAAAGCGCCATGGCTCCAGAAGAAGACTTTTTCTTTGACGATGAAATGCGGGAGTTTGAAGAAGCCGCGTCAGGCGAGTCTGCCCCTGCGCCGATAGATCAAGATGGCCAATCGCAGACCACCCAGGTGCAGCAGCGGCTGATCATTCGCAATGGCAGCATCAACTTGAGCGTGGCCGACACGCAAGCCACACGCCAGGACATCGAAGAGTTAGTGGCCCAATATGCTGAACAGGGTGCCTTTGTCGTCAGCGCGGAAGAATTCGGGGGCCGACCGGGCCGCCAGCCAGACGTAAACATGACAATCCGGGTGCCTTCCTCCGCTTTCGATGAGGTGATGAACGAGTTAGCCGGGATGGCGGTCGAAGTGATCAGCCGCAACGAGACGGCACAAGATGTGACGGAAGAATACGTCGATCTTCAGGCTCGAATCGAAAGCCTGACCACAGCACGCGACCGCTTGTTGGAGATTGTGGAAAACGCCGATACTACTGAGGAACTGCTGTTGGCCGAAGCCCAATTGACCCAGCGCGAAGCCGAGATTGACGCCTTGGTGGGGCGTCTACAGTTCCTTGCAGATTCAGCACGTTTGTCGTTGATCTCCATTTCACTTCAGCCCGATATTCCGAATCAACCGGTGGATACCAGTTGGCGGCCTATCGTCACGGTGCGCGAAGCCTTTGACGATCTCGTTGACAGCCTGCGCGGCTTTGGCGACTTCTTGATCTACTTTGCGATTGCAGTGCTACCCTGGCTGGTGGTCGCCGGATTGGTGATCTACGGGGTTGTGCGCTTTATCGTCTGGCGTGTACAGGTCGGTCGCGATCGACGCGCGACAGCGGCTGATGTGGACTAGTCTCTAATCGGTGGGGAGCTGTGCTAAGCGGTCGAGAAGTTGATCGACCTGGGCGGGGTTTGCCGTTTGCAGGTACGCACGCGTCAGATTAAGGGCCTTGCGTCGCGCGCTCGGGCTAGTGAGGCTGCGAAAGTCCAGATACAAATCGTCATCAATGCGTACCATCCAGCGAGCGAGTGAAGACCCAGACCCAATTGCCTGATTGAGTTTGCTGCGCAGCAGCTCATCAGTCACCTGAACGCGATAGTTAGAATCCTCAAGCTGACTCGGTATTTCATCTGCTGGGTCAGCTTGATCGTTGTTGGAGGATAGGGCATCGCGCAGCGTCACCACGCCGATCGTCAGGATCATGAGATCGAGCGCAACAAACAGGGCCACTGAGGCAATCCCCACCAGGGAGGTGGCCAATTGGGGTTCGGTGCCAGGTAGATAGGCTTCTTCAGGGCGAGCAGGGATGTAGCGCAAAGGGCTGACCTGCCCAAGGTCCAACGCATCAAAGACGGTACGAGAGACTTGAGCGGTTTGCGTCAGCGTGAGGGATCCTCCCGACCCCAGTTGAGCAGCGAATTGATAGGTGACGAAGTACTGTTGGACGCTGCGCCCGCCTAGCTGAGTGTCTTTCTCAACGATTTCCGCCTCAGTCACGATGCTTTCACGGTTGAAGTCTGCCCAGCGGCCCCAGATATCGGACAGCCAAGGGACAACCAACATCAGCCCCAGGACAAGTACGAGCACACTAAAGGCACTGATGGTCCAGCCCATCGTGAGGTTGCGGCGGCGAGTCGCTTCATCCGACATGGCTAAGCGATGTCATCTAAGGGGGCGATCCGGTCGATCGCGGCACGTCCGTTGCTTTCCAAGGCAGCCTCGCTGGAGGGTGGCTGCATGAGACCCGCCCGCACATCGCGGAAGTGGCGCTCTAATGGCAGATCAGTCGTGATACTGGGGCCGCCCGCGGTACGCAGGGCTTGCTCCGTCACACGGTTGGCCGTCTCGATGGCCTGCACCTTGGCGGCCATGATGCGTGGCCACTGAGCCAATTTCTGCTCGCCGCTGCCCTGCCAACTCTCCGCGACGGACAACAAGTAGGTCTGAGCCATCTGGAGTTGAATATCGATCTCACCAATCTGACGTTGGATTTTGGGCAGGGTGGCGATCGGTTTGCCTAATGAGGTTGGCACACGTTCGAAACTGTAACGGATCAAGTCATCACGAGCGCCAATCGCCACACCCAGATAAGTGGCCGCCATGATGAGCGCGTACCAGGCATTGGGCAGACGGTCTTCAGGTTCCACCCGTTCGATCAGTTGATCGTCTGCCACCCAGACGTCTTTGAACAGCAAATCGTTGCTCTCGCTGGCGCGGAAACTGAGCGCACTGCCCCAGGTTTCTACCCACTCCATACCAGGTGTGTCTTGCTTTACCAGAAGGATGGCCTTGTCGTCGCCAATCTTGAGCTTGACCAGAATGTGGGTCAGGTGCTTACCACCGGTTGTCCAGGTCTTGTGCCCGTTGATCAGCCAGCCGCCGTCCTTCTCAACGGCGTGGGTGGCATAGAAGGCGCCATGTGAAGGGCTCCCCATCACCGGTTCGCTGGCTGCGGTGTTGATCAAGGCAGCGTCCTCTACGGCCCAACGGCAGAATTGAGGGTAGACCTGTGCATGTCGATCGGTCTCGCCCATATTGCCCAACATCTGAACTTGCATCCCGGCGACCAGGGCAGTCGATCCGCTGCCTTGAGCCAACTCTAGGTGAGCCGCGACGGCGTCACGCAGGCTGAGGCCCCAGCCGCCATAGTCTTGCGGAACGCTGCTAGTCAAGTAACCCGACTGGCGGAGGGCGTCTAAATCTTCTGTCGGTAGCTGGCCCTGGCGATCGGCCTGGCTGGCCCGTTCGCGGATCGCGGGCAGGATGGATTGGATGCGGTCAAGCGCAGAGGAAGCGGTCAGTGTCATGGTATTGTGTTAGTGAACCTTCACAAGCGGTCATCAGTTCGGTTTGACCATAGCAAAAGTCGTGGTGTGCATCAAGCCGGGCCACCCTGATTCTTGGGCCCGGTGGGCGGTTTGACCCGTTTTCATGGCATGTGGTAACATGTTGTGGACCTTGAAACCTCGGCGTCACAATGGTGGGCAAGTTGTGCGCCAGTGCCAGGATAAGAAATCCATGCGCTACTTGATCATCTCAGATATTCACGCCAACCTCACCGCTTTCGAAACCGTGTTGGCCGATGCAGGGCAGTTGGGCGTTGATTACGATTTCGTGTGGTGCTTGGGCGACGTGGTGGGCTACGGGCCTGACCCCAACGAGTGTGTTGAACTGCTGCGAACGCTGCCACATCTGTGTTTAGCAGGCAACCATGACTGGGCGGCGCTGGGGCGGCTGGATATCCGCACCTTTAATGCGGACGCACGCAAAGCCGTTGACTGGACGCGCAAGACGCTGACCGAGGAAAATCTCGGTTATCTGGAGGCTCTGCCGATCACCTTTGTGTTAGAAGACTTCACCCTGGCACATGGGTCACCCCGTGAACCCGTTTGGGAGTACATCCTGGATCCGCTGATTGCCTCCCTGAACTTCCCCCACTTTCAAACCGATTTCTGTCTGGTCGGACACACGCATACACCGATCATTTTCCGTGTGATAAACGATAAAGGCGAGTCCGAGCCGGTGACGCCTAATTACAACGAGCGTACCGCCATCGGCAACGAACGACATCGCGAGATCGTGCAACTCAAGGAAGCCGATACACGGCAGATCATCAACCCCGGCAGCATCGGCCAGCCGCGCGACTCCGACCCCCGCGCCGCTTACGCAATGCTCGATACGGAGCTGCTGACCTGGGAGTTCCGGCGCATACCCTATGACATTGACGCTGTACAGGACCGGATGCGTCAGGCTGACCTACCCGATCGGCTCGTCACCCGCTTGAGTCACGGCTGGTAGCAACCACCTTATTCGTCCTCTAGACCGGGCACATCAGCGGCACAGCGCGCGCCGCCATCGAAGTGTGTCGAACTGGCTGGAATCCAGGCGTGATTGCGATTCGCTGAGCGGTTGCGAAAGGCTTGATTGTAGAAGGAGCCACCACGCGTGACTCGATAGCTGCCCTCTTCCGGACCGGTCGGATTTTCGTAGGGAGTGTAGCTGTAGTAGTCCGGTGCATACACATCGTAAACCCACTCGTAGACGTTTCCTGCCAAGTCTAACACGCCATAGGGGCTGGCCCCGTCTGGATAGCTGCCGACTGGCGAGGTGTTGTAGAGTGGCTGCCCCTGATGTTCGTTGGCGAGCCAGGTGTAGTTGAGGAGATGAGGGGCGGCGGGTTCATTTCCCCAGGGATACATGCGCCCGTCAGTGCCGCGAGAGGCTTTTTCCCACTCCGCTTCAGTCGCCAGGCGCCCCCCGCGCCACTCGCAAAAGGTGCGCGCATCATACCAGTCGATGTGAATCACCGGGTAGTCGTCAAACTCCGGATTGCCATAGTAGTCTGGGCGCTCTCCGATGCCAAATTCTAGACAGCAGTCGAAGCGGCGCGGTGGCTCGCAGACACCCGCTTCAACACAATCCTGGTATTGGCGATTGGTCACCTCAGTCAGATCGATGTAGAAGGCATCAATGTAGACTGTGTTGACCGGCACTTCATCCGGAAAGCCCTCTTCGCTGCCCCGAACAAACTCACCTGCTGGGATTAAAACCATCTCGACGCCATGTCCATCAACGATGCGGTCCGGTAGTGGAGTGGCTGATGGAATGGGCGTTTCAGTCGGGATGGGCGTGTGAGTTGGTTGATCCGTTGCAGTAGGTGATGGGGTGCTGGTCGCCGTGGGTGGCTGAGTAGCGGTGGCAGTTGCTGGTTCGATCGTTTCCTCAGCGACTTCGGCGGCAGCCTGTGCACAAGCCGTTAACAAGGCAATCAGTGGAAGGATAACAAACAGACGGTACATAGATGGTCCTCACATCATGAAACTGGGGCGTCCGAAAAACGCCCCAGTAAGCTACCCAGTGATCTAGAGTTCGACCAGGTGTTTTTCGCGCAGTAGCGCACAAGTACGATCGATCTCCTCTTGCTTGCGTTCGTCAGACCACTCTAAGACTTTCGCTAGAACGTCAGCCAGCTCGCGGATGACATCAGGCGTGGCAAGGCCCAAGAAGCCAATCAGTGAGCGTCGCAGGATCACATCGTCTAAACGCATCACCTTTTCCTCGCTGGCCAGATAGGCAATCTCCCGCTGGCTGTAGTCAGGTAGGTGGGTCAAAGCGATGTCCCCACCAGCCGCGACATAGGCGGCAATTTGTGCGGCCCGTGTACCGTAGCGTTCAAACAACGTGCGGATGCGCGCCTCTGGCAAACCGGTGCCTGCATGGACCTTTTCCATCCAGGTTGTCAGATCGGCGTCGCTTTGCGGATAGTCTCGACCCCCACCGAAGGCCATGTGCGTGGTGTGCTGCTTCCTCGTTTGACCGAGATCGGCCAAGGCTTTGTCGGTAGCTTCCTCAGAGAAAGCGCGGAAGGAGGTCCACTTTCCGCCCACCAAGCTGTAGATCGGGAAGGGCTGTTG